>JAAYUG010000077.1 GCA_012517825.1 Bacteroidales bacterium
GTTATTGGGTCCTGGCCCCTGCACCGGCAGAGCATTTACGTAGAACCGGTAGTTGGAAGCCCCTCCTGCCGTAAAGGTTACCGCTTCACCCTTACAGATAATATTGTTGTCATCAGAACTCGTGATGGTGACAACCGGCAAGGGATTCACATGAACAAGCGTCGTATCGCTGTTATTGGAGCAGCCGGTGGCTGAAGTACCTCTTACCCAAACCCTGTCGCCGGTATTCAGCACTCCGGTGTATTTGTTGTTCAGACTTGAATCCTGCACTACGGAACCATTGACAAAGAATTTATAATACAATGCATTATAAGCTGTAAAGGTGGCAGGTTCCCCGGCGCAGATTTCCGAACCGTCGAGGGTACTGACAACCGTAACCACCGGCAACGGATTGATGGTGATCGTTACCGTACTGCTTACCGAATTGCAAACTGCAGCATCGTCATAGGCCGTCAGGCGTAAGGTAATAAAGCCCGTTTCTCCCCTGGGAGGCAGATAGGTAGTAACCAGACTGCTGTCGTTGGTAAAGGTTCCCGTTCCGTTGTCAGTAGTCCATTTCAATCGTGTATAGGTACCCGAGGCAGTTCCGTTCAGATGCACGGGGGTATTTTCGCAGACAACCTGGCCAAGCCCTGCCGAAACTACCGGCTTCGGCCGCACAGTGAGTTGCATGGAATCTTTCGCCGGAGCGCAGATTCCTGCTGCGTCGTTGGTCTGAATTCTCAGCCAGAAGGTGGAACCTGACTCGGCTGGTGCCGGAAAATAAAGGGTAGAAAGAGAATTCTTATTGCTGAAAGAACCGGCTCCACCTGACCATGTAACAGAATTATAACTACCTTTTGCAGTAGCCGAAAGGAACGGCAAACCGTCGGAACAAACTACCTGGTCGGGCCCGGCATCAATAACCGGCATGGGATTTACCTGAACTGTTGCCGACTGAACCGTTCCCTGGCATCCATTCGCCCAGGGGGTTATTGTATAAGTAACCTTCTGTACCTGATTGTCGGAAGTATTGTAAAGCTGTTCTGATATCAGATAATTAAATGGGGCATTGCTGACCAGCGGAGTAAACCCGGTGATACTGTCGGTGCCGGTTGCCGTAATAGTATATGTGACCGATGCGTTCGGAAGGGTTGGAGTGGAAAGGACAATATGACTGAACTGTTCGTCACAGATCGTGCTGTTAACTGGATTCAGATTGACTTTCGGCGTAGGATTGATATGGACTCGCACAGTAACTGTATCTCCCTTGCATAAAGAAGAACCCGGTACGAGCCTGTACGTGACAGTTTGCTGCTGATCAGAGAAATTGAACAGATTGTCATTGATTTTGTCATTGTTGATCAGACCAGAACGGGGTGAAGAAAATCCGGAGACGGAACCCGTGGAGGTTGCAGTATAGGAGAAGGAAATGGCGCTGGTAGGCAGGGTGGGAGTGGTGAGCAGAATGTCGGCCACACCCTTGTCGCATATGGTCTGCTCCGTAGCAGATACATTCAGCACAGGCTTCGGCTCTACGGTAACAGCAACAGCTGAAGTATCGCCCTTGCATCCAAATACCTGCGGAACCATTTTGAAATAAGCAATCTGCGGAGCATTCGAAGTGTTGGTAATAGGCACATTGATCCCTGAGCCGGCCGGAAGATTAAGAACAGGAGAGCTGTAACCACTGAGCGCAGCAGGGGCTTGAACAATGTACCCAAAGGTAACACTGTCGTTTGGTACAGTGGTTGTACTTACGGTAAATCCGGTTAAGGCTCCCGAGCAGATTGTCTGGCTTGAAACAGAAGGAGAAAGCACCGGGGTTGGATTTACTCTCACGTTCACATCCACGGGCGAGCCGACACAGCCTGCCGCCTTCGGTATAATCCTGTATGTCACCGTTTGTGCTCCCGAAGTAAGATTGGTAAGCTGGTCATTCACCAGCGTATTATTGGACAATCCTGTACGGGGCGTTGCAAATCCTACAACACTGCCCGTAGAAGTTACATTGTAATCAAACGAGAGCGGAGTAACATTGGTTGGAGAAGTCAACAGGAAGGAGGTGTGTTCATTATTGCAGATGGTTTGATTAAGAACGGAAGGTTGTACAACAGGAACAGGATTCACCCGCACAGTAACAGGAACTGCCGTACCGGTACAACCCTGTGCTTCCGGAGTAACAGTATATACAACGGTTTCCAGGTTATTGCCGGTATTCCACAGAAAATCGGCAATCTGGCTGTTGTTTTTCAGGCCGGTGGAATCATGATAACCGAATACATTTGCCGAGCCTGACGCCGTGTAGCTAAATCTTACGCTATCAGCCGGGAAAGTAGGCGTCAGCAGGGTTATGCCTGCATTGGTATTGCTGCAAATGGTCTGCGAAGTTACCGGAGGAGCAACAACCGGTGTCGGTTTTACCGTAACAATTACATTGATGGATGGCCCTGTACAGCCCTGAGAAGAAGGCGTAATAATGTAATTGACATTCTGGGGTGCATTGGTGGCATTGCTGAGCAGATCCTGCACTGTGTGGTTATTAAGCAAGCCTGTAAGCGGTGCAGCAGGATATCCTCCCACTCCTCCCGTGGAATTGGCTTCCAGCCGGAATCGTACCGAATCGGTCGGCAGGGTTGAGGTAGTGAGGGTAAATGCTGTCTTCGTCCCATCGCAAATCGACTGACTCAGCGGAGAACTGCTGACATTGGGTGTTGGCTTGACGGCAATGGTAATGGTTTGAGGTTTCCCCTGACAGCCTGCTATAAACGGAGTAATTGTATAAGTGGCCGTGCGCTGATCATCAAACCCGTTGTGGAGAATATCGGAAACAGTACTGTTATTTGGTATTCCATTTTGTGAGGACATTCCGGTTACACCATCGGCTGAACTGCCGGTATAATTGAAAGTTACCAGTGCCTTTGGATTGGCATTTGTGGTAATCAGAATGTTGGTAACGGTACCATCGCAAATGGCTGGTGTATAGGAAGGTACCACATCAGGCGTGGGATTAACCGTCACAACAATATCAGTGGGAGAACCAGCACAACCATTGTAGGAAGGTGTTATCTGGTACGTTACTGTTTGCTGGAAGAAAGTGGGATTCTTCAATGTCTGGAAAATAACCGCACTGTCGGTGAGATTGGTTACAGGTGAGGTGTAGCCCGTAACTCCGCCGGTAGCCATCACAGTATAGCTGAACCGGACACTGTCAACGGGTGAAGTAGGTGTACGAAGCACGATATTGGTGGCTGTGCTGTCGCAAATATTCTGTGCAAGTACAGAAGGATTTACTTTGGGCACCGGATTGACAGTGACTGTTACCTGCTTGGGTTTCCCTACACATATTCCCGATTTTGGGGTAATGGTATAGAGCACCGTTCTCGGATTGTTCGCAGAATTTTTGAGATTTTCACCAATGCTACTGTTATTGATCAAGCCGGTTACCAGGTTGTTGAATCCTGTAACCCCGCCGTCGGGATTGACCGCAGTATAATCAAATGTAATACTGCCGGTAGGTGCCGTGGGGGTTTGCAGATTGATGTTAGTAATACCATTGCTGCAGATGATCTGACTGAATGTTGAAGGATTTACAACCGGCTCCGGTAAAACGGTTACATCAACAATCACTGAATCTCCGTAACAACCTAAACCGTAGGGACGGACGACAAATTGAACGGTCTGTGGAGCATTGGTTGAGTTTTTCAGTATATGCCTGATCGTATCGCCATGATGGACTCCTGTTACAACCCCGGCAGGATAACCTGATACTCCGGCAACGGGAACAGCATAATAAATAAATGTTACACTATCAGCAGGAGTGGTAGTTGTTGATACTCTGAAAGCTGCTTCCGTACTGTCGCAGATGGTAATGGTAGACGGGTTAACGGCAATGGTTGGCTTTGGATCAACGTTGACCAGAATGGTATCAGCCGGCCCCTGGCACCCCCTGAAGAAGGGACGAACCACATAGGTAACAGTCTGACGGGACGTCGTGATATTGTTCAGAACATCACTGATAAACGATCCAGGAGTTTTGCCTATTACGTTATTTGAAAAACCGCTGACTCCGGCAGTTCCGGTAGCTATGTAGTTGAAACTCACCTGGTTGTTTGGCAGGGTATTGGAAGTAAGCTCAATGGATGTTTGCTGGCCTGCACAAATATTCTGTCCTGCAGGTACCGGCGTGATATCGGGAGTAGGATTAACCAGAACCGTGGCTGTTTTGGGAGATCCGTAACACCCCTGTAATCTTGGAGTTATTTCAAAAGTTAGAGTTTGCTGAAGGTTGGTGCTGTTGGTAAGGATAAAGTTTATAGTATGGTTGTTCAGCAGGTTGGTTCCGTCAGAATAACCTGTCACTCCTCCGGTTGAAGAAACGGTATAGTCAAACCGCACACTGTCGGTGGGGGTGGTAGTCGTGGTCAGTTTGAGATTCATGGCCGTGAGGTTACAAATCTCTTGCGCAGCAGCTGATACATTGACTTTGGGCCGCGGGGCGACCTGAACAACAATGTTTTCAGCTGTTCCGGTGCATCCCATAAACTTTGGAGTAACAACATAGGTAAGCGAATGCAGAACATCGGTTGCGTTGTTCAATACATCACTAATCACATAGCCATTCGGCAGATTGTTTCTGAAGGTCATATAGCCAGTTATACCTCCGGTATTCAGCACGGTATAGTCAAAGGAAATACTGTCGGCAGGAACTACTGAGGTACTCAGAACAATCCGTGTCGTATCACCGTCGCAGATGGCAGGGGTAAAATTATTGTAAAGTACATCGGGTGAAGGTTTCACAAAAACAGTGATGGTCACCGTATCGCCAATGCAGCCAAAAGCTTTGGGGACAACGTGATACCTTACTGTCTGTACGGTATTGGTGGTATTGTTCAGCACATCACTGATGACGGCTCCGTTGGTAAGGCCGGCGGCTGATGCAGTAAATCCCAAAACACCGCCCGAGGATTCAGCTGTATAATCGAAACTAACGGCTGAGATAGGGAAAGTTGAAGTATACAAACTAATGCCAACAGTTGCATTGTTGCATTGATATTTAACCGTCTGTGAAGGAATTACCACCGGGGTGGGACGCACGGTAACCGTTACGTTTGCCGGAGAACCTGCACAGTATGATGAGCGCGGCGTGACAAAATACAAAGCAGTACGCTCCGAATTCTTCAAGTTATGCAGGCTGTCGGCAATAAGGGCACCGTTCAGAACCGTATCCGTTGGCGTATATCCGCTCAGGTCAGTGGAAGCAGTTACGTCGACAACAAACCGCACATCTGACGGGTCAAAATAATTGGTGCCCACTGTGAATGCTGTCCGGTCATCGTTGCAGATAGCCTGGGTGCTTAACGATGTAAACACATCAGGAATGGGATGCACGCTAACGGGAAGTTGTTTGTAATCGCCAACGCATCCGGCAGCGCTGGTTTCTCTTACACGGATATTGCCGCTCAGGGAGCTGAAATTAACACGGATATTGTACAGGCTGGGATCAGTGGTGATATAAGCCCCTGAAGGCACATCCCACTGGTAGGTTGATCCCGGATGATCAGCTACTGAATACAATACATTGGTCTCGGAATTGCAAACATCCGCTTTTCCGAAAATAGTGTCAATAACCGGCTTGGGATGCACGGTGATGGTTTTGGATTTGGTTGCTCCCACGCATCCGGTAATGACGTTTCGTTCCGTCACTTTTATCAGCACCGTTCCGGCCGAATCAAACCGCAGCTGAATG
Source organism: Bacteroidales bacterium (assembly GCA_012517825.1). Lineage (NCBI taxonomy): Bacteria > Pseudomonadati > Bacteroidota > Bacteroidia > Bacteroidales > Bacteroidales bacterium. Next base: position 5,729 of record JAAYUG010000077.1, read on the forward strand.
AAATTATTCGCAGGCGCACCGCCCGAAAGTACAGTAACCGATGACGGACGTTCCCAGATATATTCGGCATTACCATGGAAAGCAGCACTGTAAAGGTCATTGCCATCAATACACTCCTCCGTTCCTCCGCTTATGTCACCCGTCTGAGGTGTAGGATGCACGGTGATGGCAAAGGGAACCGAATCGCTCACACAGCCAAGCCGGGAGGCTTTTACATAAATGTTGCTCTTGAAATCGCCAAAGGTATTGTTAACTGGTGCAGTATACGAGGCTATATCTCCTGTTCCACCTGATGGCAGACCAATATCTCCGCTGACAATTTTATTGGACCAGGCAAATGTTGCCCCGGGTGTGTTGCTGGTGAAAGGCAAAGGACTGATAATCTCTCCCGGACACACTTCAATGTCGGGCTGATCATCAACGATGGGCTTGGGTTTGACTGTAATGAAGAAGGTATCAGGCCGGGCACTGCAACCGCTCAAATCAGCCTGCACAATGATGCGTCCTGAAATATCCGTTCCGGTTGCATTGGCAGGAGCAAGATAGGGAGGTATGGTACCTATGCCACCGACGGCAATTCCAATGGCCGGATTGGTGTTGGACCAGGTAAAGGAGGCTCCGGGAGGATTGGTTGTAAAGGCACTCAAATTGATCAGTTCACCGGGACACACTGTGTAATCAGGTGTAGGAGAAATTACCGGCGTGGGTTTAATAAATATGTTGAATGCCATCGAGTCACTGAGGCATCCGTTCAGAACGGCCCCCACCTTAATGTTCCCCACAAAATAGCCTCCGCTGACATTCTCCGGTGCGGCATAGGGACTGATGTTCCCTGAACCTGTGAGGGGCAGGCCTATGTCGGTATTGTTGTTTGTCCATCCAAAAGTTGCTCCGGTAACATTGCTCGTAAATGTGGCGGATACGGTTTCTCCCGGGCATTTAACAATATCGGGCTGGAAATTGACAACTGGCCTTGGCTTTAACTGAACCTTAAATGTGACCGGTGTACTGGAACAATTCTCTTTCGTAGCAATTACCGAAAGATTGGAAGTATAAACCACACCGTTAATATTTTCCGGAGCAAAATAGGCCGGGATATCCCCTGTACCGCTGGGAGCAAGACCGGTAAGTGTGTTGTCGTTTGTCCATGAGAAGAGTTCTCCTCCTCCTGTATTGGCTGAGTAAATAATCGGACCAATCTGTTCATTGGGACAAACTGAAATATCGGCTAAAGGAGTAACAACCGGCCGCGGTTTGATACGGATATTGAACTTCATGGTGTCGCTCACGCAGGCATTCCGGGTTGCTGTTACACCAATGGTTCCCAGATAACTACTTCCGCTGAGGTTCAACGGAGCAGCGTAGGGAATGATATTCCCTATACCTGAAGCCGGAAGACCTATCAAAGTATTGGTATTTGTCCAGGCAAAATCAGAACCGGCAAGGGAACTGGTAAAGTTAGGCGGAGCAACCGGTTCTCCCGGACATTTGGCAATGCTGTCAAGCTGAGTGACGACAGGTCTTGGCTTAACCGAAATGGTAAACGTCATGGCTGAACTGATGCAACCGTCTTTCTCGGCGAATACAGTGATGGTTCCCGTCCTGCTGGACAAAGTAAGATTCTCAGCTGCAGGAACTACCGGTATATCCCCGGTTCCGCTGGCCGGCAGCCCGATCAGCGTATTGGAATTGGTCCACGAGAAGGTACTTCCGGGAACATTGGATGCAAAAGAGCCCACATTGATATTCTCTCCGGGGCATAAAGAAATATCAGATTTGGGCGTAATAACCGGTTTCGGTTTTACATTGATAAAGAATGAAACTGTATCACCTGCACAACCATTGGCCGTTCCGGTAACAACAATTTGACCCGTGTAGATGGAACCCGAAACATTGTTTCCGGCAGCGAATGGGGCGATATTGCCCGTGCCGCCGATCGGCAATCCAATCAAGGTATTGGAATTCGTCCAGGCATAGGTTGTTCCCGCCGTGTTGCTGTTGAACGCAACAGGAGTAATGATCTCTCCCGGGCAGGCTGTAATATCGGGCTGGTCATCAACAACCGGCTTGGGTTTCACAGTAATATCAAACCGCATGGTATCGAGGCTCTCGCATCCGTTTTTGGTACCCAGAACGCTGATGGTTCCGGTTAAAGGCAAACCGCTCACATTATTGCCGGCGGGGAAAGGAGCAATTGTCCCTGTACCTGATGCGCCTAATCCGATGGTAGTATTGCTGTTAAACCATTTATAGGTAGTACCTGCACCCGTATTGGAAGAAAAGGCACCCGGGGTAACCGTAACACCGGGACATACAGAAATATCAGCCTTCTGATTTACTACCGGCTGAGGCTTGATGGTGATGGTGAATGAAACCGGATCGCTGGTACATCCATCAGCAGTGCCATTAACTGAAATGGTTCCTGTAATGTTCAATCCTGTTGGATTATCAGGAGCTGTATAACTGCTGATATTGCCGGTGCCATTGGCTGCGAGCCCAATTCCTGTATTGTTATTCGACCAGCTATAAGTAGTTCCGGTAACATTGCTATTGAATACGACAGGACCTACTGTTGCAAGCGGGCATTCGGAAATGTTAGCAGGAGTTGAAAGGACAGGTTTGGGTTTGATGGTAATGCTAAAGCCGGCCGTATCGCTTACGCAACGGTTCAGTGTAGCTACTACCTTAATGTTGCCCACAAACGGGCTTCCTGTAGTATTGGCAGGAGCTGAGTAGGAAGCAATCTGGCCGGTACCGGAAGCAGCAAGGCCGATGGCGGTATTGCTGTTGAACCATTGATAGGTTTCTCCGGTGGTATTGCTTGAAAAAGCAGGAGGAATTACTTGCTGGGCGGGGCATGCAGACACTCCCGCCAGCGGATTGATAACCGGTTTTGGTCTGGAAGTGATTCTGAACTGCATCGGAGCACTGGTACAGCCATTCAGGGTGGCTGTCACAGTAATCAGTCCGGTCTTTGCTGATCCGGTAAGGTTGAGCGGTGCGGTATAGGAAATATTGCCGGTTCCGGAAGCGGGCAGATCGATACCTCCCGGTAACGGGCCCGGCAGGCTGTTGGTCCAGGTGTAAGTTGCTCCGACAGTATTACTGGAACTGAACGTGAAGGTATAGTTTTCTCCGGGGCAGAAAGCCGAATCGGCAACCGGATTGATAATGGGAGTAGGGTTAATGACAATGACTTTTGTTGACGATCCACCGACACCGCATCCGTTGACAGGGGCCACAGAAATATTGCCCGTTCCGGGGGTATCGAACCGCAAGGTAATCACAGCCGTATCGCTGCGGCCTATGATGACGGTACCCGCCGGCACTGTCCATGCATAACTGGCTGCTCCAGCAACAGCGCTAATGTAGTATGTAGCCGTTTGTCCTTCGCAAACCGGGCTGGGGCCGGTGATTGGTCCTGCATTGCCCGGGATTGTCCCTGTGATATTGATGGTGACCACATTGGTTACTGCAGGAGGACAAACACCACCGGTGACTACACGGCGGTAGTAGGTAGTGGCCAGCAGGCCGGGAGGAGAATATCCCGGTGCGGTTGCCCCGCCAATATCAGACCAGGGCCCGCCGAAAGCGGGTGCTGATTGCCACTGATAGCTGTAGGTCCCATTTCCACCGGAAGCGGGTGCAATTTCAGTAAGAGGTGCCGGAGAAGCCGGAGCACCGCACAACGCCTGATCGCTTCCGATAACACCGGCATTCAGTACCGGTTGAATGAATATGGGCGCTTCATTGGTCACCCGGGGCGGACAAACACCTGAAGAAACTTCCCTTACAAAATAGGTAGTTGCTGAAAGTCCGGCCGGAGGATCATAGTTCGACCCCGTTGCTCCTACGATAGTATTTACGTAAGGCCCTCCGGGATTGGGCGACGACTTCCACTGAAAACTGTATACTCCTGTCCCTCCCGAAGGACCAGTTACCTGCGTTATCGGGTCAGGATCATCTCCTGAACACAGGGTTGAAACAGCAGGAGGCTGAATGCTTCCGGGCTGTATGGAATCCTGAACTGCAATGCGTATTTCATTGGTTATTCCTGAACAACTTCCGGAGGTTACCTCGCGCACATAAAAACGAGTCTCATCCAAACCAGCAGGAGGATCATAGAAAGCATCGGTTGCCCCTGCAATTACATTGGTGTAAGGCCCACCGCTTGCTGTAGCATACAACCAGCGATAGGTATAGGTGCCTATGCCATTGCCACCGGTAGGCGCCGTCAGGGAATTGATAACCGACGGATCTCCGAAAATACAGATTGTCTGATCGGGGGTAATACTTCCGGGGTTTAATGATGGGGTAACATTTACCTCCAGTGAATTCGAAAAAGCAGAACATTGTCCCGAGGTAACATATCTTCTGAACCATCGCGTGGCATTAAGGGCCGGAGAATCATACACCGAATCATTTGCCAGATTGATGTTGCTCCAGGGTCCTGCCAGGTCGGGAGCAATCTGCCACTGATAAGAATAGGCTCCGTTACCACCCGAAGCAAGAGTGACAGAATGGAATCCCGGTGGATCTTCTCCCTGGCAGATAGCCGAATTGCCCCATACCGTTCCTCCGTAAACGGTCGGTGTAACATCCACCTTAATCGTATCGGTATAGGCAGTACAGTAACCTGACTGCACTCTTCTCCTGTAAAAGGTAGTTGTATCAAGAGCGGGAGGATCATAAACAACCGAAGTGGCACCTCCAACAACTGCAAAACTGGCCAGGTCAATGGCCTTTTCCCATTGATACGTGAATACTCCTGTACCTCCTGAAGGTGGCAACGTTTCTGTAAAAATAACCGGGTTATCTCCTTTGCAGATGAACTGATCGTTACCTACTGAACCGGCATTCAATGCAGGGGTGACGGTGATTGTTACCGGCGCTGAATATTCATCGCACGGTCCTGAAAAAACATGGCGGCGGTAATAGGTAGTGGCCGTCAGGGCCGGAGGCGCATATCCGGCTCCGGTTGCTCCGGGAATATCGGTGTAGGGGCCGGCAATATTCGAGGCTACTTGCCATTGATACGTATATGTTCCGTTTCCCCCTGCGGGAGCTGTTGTTTCAACCAATGGGGCGGGTGTTTCTCCTTCACAGATGCCCTGATTGTTACCAATGACTCCAGGCTGGAGGGAAGGATAAATGGTTACCGTAACCTTGCGCGGATAGCTCTCACATCCTGCTGAACCGGAAAGATTCCTCTGAGTAACCCAGAACGTATGCACAGCAGGGATATTGCTGTTGATGGCTGTATCAAAAACAGCGCCATGATACAAGAGAATGGTTTGCAGCGAATCAGCGTACCACCTGATATCAGTGCCTGCTGCCGTGAGAGGAGCAATAGCATCGCCCTGGCAATATTCGTAGGACGGTGCAGCCGGCAAAGGAGGACGCGAGACAACGGTAATCACTGCTCTGGCTTCAACCGGAGGAGCCGATCCAAAAGGGTTACAATCGTTCCAGATGTCAATTGTAACTTCAAATGTCTTTCCGATATCATTTGAATCAGTTGAATTCAGCGGGAAATAGATACTGGCACTGGGTGTCCCTTCCTGAGGGGTTCCCGGCTGAACCGGTGGGGTTTTATAATGGGTACTGTCGTCAGTAAATCCCGTAATAAGATCAAAAACACCGTCTCCGTACTGATCACTTCCACGGGTAATGGTAATTCCCCTTGCCGGGCTCATTGTCAGTGTGGACCCTGAAGTATAATATTTCCAGGTAATAACACGGGTGGAATCGTGTGAATTTCCGTACGGGGGAGGAATAAGGCAGTTAAAAATCGTCCCGTCATGAAAAGTAAAGGTTTGTTCATCGCCAACGCACAATTCATAATTCTCTGCAATGGCAATCCGATCCTGCTCTGTATCAAAAACATTAACAACAAATATGATGGCATCCTGGCCATATTGGTTGGAGAGACGGTAAACCGGACGGTATACACAGCTATCGTCATTGGCATCGTAAGTATGAACAAAGGTGCCGGGAGGCAGACTCTGGTCATTTGCGGATGCAACATAAGTTTCTATAGGTGAACCATCATCCCAGTCAATGGTGTAAACCGTACCCGGAATGATATTGCAGGGAATTAAGCCTGAAAAGTCTCTTATATCAACCGTTACCGGCTGGCAGGTTCTGTCAACATATGCACCTGCAAAGGCTTTCGGAGGCCTGGGACACTGCCCGTAAGATGGCACTGAGAGAAACAATAAAACTGCTCCGCTTATCAGTATGTTCCGCAACCCTTTATCCATGGTAAAGCCAGTTTCTTTTCTGCAGTGAATTATCTTTCTGAAAGTAATCCGAATGCTTCCCATTCACTGCCTGTGTAATACCCTTCAATGAGTATGCTATGTAAATTACTAAGTAAACACTTTTTTTTCAGATAGTCAAACAACTGTCTGAACATCTCCTTTCAAAAGATTTTTACGCTAAATCAGCAGAATTGTTACAAAAGCAGGGAGAATAGCCAGGGATTGGTTTTTATAAACGCAATTTTCCTTTATGCTAATAACGGTTTGGGTTAGGTAAACGACAAAATATTGTTGACAAAAGTGAAATTCGATTCACGAAACCTCAATAGCTGGCATCCACAACTATGACAAAAAAATAAAGAGGGTGTATGGCCCGGTAAGGAAACATTACACCCTCTTCAACCAACCTAACTATTAACTAAAACCTGGGAAAGAATATCCCGGGCACTGCAAAGTAACAATAAAAATTTGAAATAGTAAAACGTTAAGTTATTTTTTTTCATTTGATTCGAAGACCAAATATTCCCAAGGTTTCAGACTGAGGCTCCATTTTCTTTTTAGTTTTAGCGCGTTTCCGCTAAATAACTCGGTATACTCTCCCGCAAGCAGGGCATCTTTGATGGTGATTGCCTGCGGAAGCGGAGAGAGATTGCAGAGGACCAGGACCTTATTATCGGCTTTTTTGCGCACAAAAGCTACTACAGCAGAATCGCAGCCGGTGGAAACAAAAACAGGCCTTCCCCCGTCACCGCTGCGCAGAGCGTTGCTCCTTTTTTTCAGTCCAATCAGTTTCTGGTAAAAAGATGTCAGAGAATAGGTACCCCAGTTTACTGTATCTTTTTCAAAAAACTTCAGTCGCTTATTGAGTCCGGCTTCCTGACCAGTATAAATCAGCGGGACGTCAGGAATTGTAGCTGCCAGCACGGCAAAACACCGGGCTCCATCACCCAGCCGTTCATATTCCGTTCCATTCCAGGAATTCTCATCGTGGTTGGAAGTAAATTGCATCAGGTAGGAATCACCCGGGTAGGCAGAATCGACCCATGCAAAATGCTTTCTCACCATAGTAGCATCCATTTTGCCGGAAGCAATGGAATTCATGATGTGATGAAATTTCCAGTCGTACGTTACATCAAACGCTTTTTCATGAAGGAAAGGCTGATCGGCTTCCGCCACAAAAAATACCGGCCGAATACTGTCGAGCGAAGCCCGGAGGTCGTTCCAGAAATCTACCGGCACCATATGGGCCACATCACAGCGGAAACCATCAATACCCGTTTCGGTATACCACCATTTCATGGCATCGGTCATATATTTCCTGAGAGCCGGATTGGAATAGTCAAAACGGATAACGTCAGTCCAGTCAAAAGGTGAAACAAATCCTCCGAGGGAATCGTGCAGGTAATATTCCGGATGACTAACCGTTAAGGGGTTGTCCCACGAACTATGGTTGGGCACCCAGTCGATGATGATTTTCATACCCTGCTGGTGCACCTGCTCCACAAGATGTTTGAAATCGTCCATCGTTCCGAATTCGGGATTGATGCTCATGTAGTCTCTCACGGAATAATAACTTCCCAGCACTCCTTTCCGGTTTTTAACTCCGATAGGATTGACCGGCATCAGCCAGAGAACGTCCACACCAAGTTCTTTCAGTCTGGGCAAATGCGATTCAAATGCCCTGAACGTTCCTTCCGGGGTATACTGCCTGATATTTACTTCGTAAATCACGGCATTTCTTGTCCATGCAGGATGCTGTACCTGCGAGCTGACCGGATTTTTATAACCTGCTTCTCCCGGTGCAGTGCACTGATAGAGAAAACTGCCCGAAAATATCATCAGGAATAAAATTTGAATGAGTTGTATTCTTTTCATAAATGGTGTTGTTTAGGTTATCTTTTGTGCCTATTACTGAATTAAAAATACCAAACTTCCCAGACAAAATAAAAAACCGTGAACCCGTCAGTTCAGCTCTATAACCATTGCATCCATTGCTCCCACTGTTAGCCGGGACAGATCAGGAATGATTTTTCCTGTCACAACATCCTTTCCTGAGGAAAACGATTTTAATACCTCGCTGTATTTTTCCGTTTGAAGTTCACGTTCTTCTTCCGATGCGTTGAGGATTACCATTACCGCCCTGTTGTTAAGAATGCGGAAATAGACATAGACGTTATTGTCCGGCACAAAGTGGATCAGCTTTCCCTTATGAAGAACAGGATTGTTTTTACGGTAGTTGAAAAGACGGGAAATGTAGGTAATTGTTTCCTGCTGTTGGGTGGTTCTGCCTTTTTCAGTAAAGGCGCTTGCCGGATCTTCGGGCCATCCTCCCGGGAAATCCTGACGGATGTTGGCATGTCCAAGGGTTCCGTCGCCTGCCATTAATAATTCACTTCCGTAATACAATTGCGGTATTCCTCTTACGGTAGCAAGAAACGCCATTACCATTCTGAATTTCCTGACATCTTTCCCCAGGTATTCAAATACACGGCCTGCATCATGGTTTTCAGCAAACACCACCATATTGTCAGGATCGGAAAACAGAAAGTCATCGGCCAGAACATCGTACAGGCGTTGAAGGCCGGTTTCCCAACCGGGGGACTCATTAAAAGCCTTATGGATAGCAAAAGTCAGAGGGAAATCCATCAGGGAGGGCAAACAGGAATTGAAGCCGTCGTAATTCCGTGCATTCTTCTGCCAATAGCTTAACTTGGCGTTATCGGTAAACCACGCCTCTCCTACAATATTGAAATTGGGATATTCCTGCATTATGGCTGAGGCCCATTTTTGCATTCCGGCAGGATCGGGGTAGGGATAGGTATCCATACGTATGCCGTCGATGCCGCTGTATTCAATCCACCAGATACTGTTTTGAATAAGGTATCTCAGTAACAGCGGGTTCTGCAGATTCAGGTCGGGCATGGTGACGTCAAACCAGCCCCGCAGGGCAAGATTCCTGTCATATTCTGATGCATGCGGGTCGGCAACCGTACTGAGGCGGTAATTTGAACGCGTAAAAACAGGAAACTGATTGACCCAGTCAGGAGAAGGCAGGTCCTTCATCCACCAGTGCCTGCTGCCGCAATGGTTCATTACCATGTCCATTATTACTTTCAGCCCGAGTTTATGTGAAGCCTCAACCATCCCGCTGAAGAGTTCATTGGTTCCCAGACGCGGATCAATACGGTAAAAATCAGTAATTGAATATCCATGATATGACGAATGTTCCTGGTTATTCTCCAGGACAGGATTCAGCCATAGTGCCGTTGCACCAAGGCCGGCAATATAATCCAGATGATCGATTATTCCCTGGATATCACCTCCGTGGCGACCGTAAGGAGCCTTCCTGTCGGCCTTTTCCGTCATACCGGGCATATTGTCATTGGCAGGATCTCCGTTGGCAAACCGGTCCGGCATTATCAGATAAATTACATCGGAGGCATCAAAACCTTTTCGGGCGGCTGATCCGGGTTTTCTTTCGTTCAAAGCAAATGGAAAAACATGAAGAGTTTTTCCTTTTGACTGAATCAGAATCTGAAAATTACCCGGCTTTGCTTCGCTGGTAATTGCCACATTCAGAAACAGGTAGTCAGGATTTGGCACAGAAACAATACTTTTTAACTGCAGGCCGGGAATATCGGCTTTGATTTCAGTTTTACCGATATTTTTGCCATAGAGCATTATCTGAAGGGAAGGGTCTTTCATTCCGGTCCACCACGACGGGGGTTCAATCCGCCAATCCTGCGCTGTGAGAGGCAGAAAAAGGAGAAGACACAGTACCAGTAAATTTGCTTTCTTCATATGGATTAATCGGTATTTGCCGTTACGGCAGGTTTTCTGAATTGCAAGGGATATTCTGCCGACGTTCCGGGTTGAAGGGTAAGTTCCTGGCCGTAAAGTACGAGGTTTACAGGGGCATTCATCACTTTCAGGATGACCCCGTTTCGTGTCACACGCACCAGAAGATCGGAACCCCGGAAAACAATGCGGAACGAGTATTCCTCCCACTGCTGAGGGATTTGCGGGAACAGATGCAATTTTCCGTCCTGCACTCTTTTCCCTCCAAAACCTTCCACCACGGCCATCCAGGTACCTGCCATGCTGGTAATGTGCAGGCCTTCATGAACTTCATTATTGTAATCGTCAAGGTCAAGACGGGAAGTACGGAGGTACAGCTCGTATGCTTTCCTCATGTCGCCAATTCTTGCGGCCAGCACCACGTGCACACAGGGAGAAAGGGATGACTCGTGCACCGTGCGGGATTCATAGAATTCGAAATGGCGCCGGATGAAGTCATCGTCATACCTTTCCTCAAAAAGATAGATTCCCTGAAGCAAATCAGCCTGTTTGATAAAGCATGACCTCAGAATGCGATCCCACGACCAGTGCTGGTTCAATGGCCTGATGGCAGGGTCAAGTTCACTGGCCAGTATTTGTTCCTTGTCGAGGTAACCTTCCTGTTGCAGGTACAGATTCAATTCAGCATCATAAGGGAAATACAGGTTGGCGGAAATTTCGCTCCATACCTTTCGTTCCTGTTCTTCCCGGAAATCGGTCCTGGCAAAAACCTCCTTCAGTGCGGCCGGATGTGAACTTTTCAGTTGATCGATTACTTCGCCGGCATAATCGAGGCACCATTTACATATGGTATTGGTATACCAGTTGTTGTTGACGTTATTTTCGTATTCGTTGGGGCCGGTAACACCAAGGATAACATATTGCTTTTTTACCTGCGACCAGGTAGCCCTTTGCGCCCAGAAGCGGGCTATGGCAATCAGCACTTCGAGACCGTATTCGGCCAGATATTGCACGTCTCCTGTATGGCGCACATAGTTGTAAATAGCAAAGGCGATGGCTCCGTTACGATGGATTTCTTCGAAGGTTATTTCCCATTCGTTATGGCATTCCTCACCGTTCATGGTGACCATGGGATACAGGGCTGCCCCGCCGGTAAAACCAAGTTTCCTGGCATTTTCAATGGCTTTGGGCAGATGGCGGTATCTGTAAAGCAGAAGTTTTCGTGTAACTTCAGGAGGCGCAGTTGCAACAAAGAAAGGAATGCAGTATGCTTCTGTATCCCAGTAAGTGCTTCCGCCATATTTTTCGCCGGTAAATCCTTTGGGGCCTATATTGAGCCGGTCGTCTTTACCATTGTAGGTCTGATTCAGCTGAAAAATGTTGAAACGTATTCCCTGCTGGGCCTCCGGATCTCCCTTTATAACAATGTCGCTGTGTGACCAGATCTGAGCCCACTGCCTTTTATGATCTTCCAGCAACTGATCAAATCCTTTCCGCAGGGCCATTTCCGACACCTGCCTGCTCCGCACAATCAGCTCGTCGGCCGGGTGATTCAGTGTAGAAAGAACTGCCGCATACTTATAAAGAACAAGTTCCTTTCCTGCCGGCAAATCTGTCACAACAGTGTTACCTGATAAACCAGCCAGTTCGACCATGGCAGGATGAACATTCAGGGGCTTGTTGTCAAGTGTCAGGGCATAGCGCATGCTTACGCCTACTCTGAAATCGAGCTTTTTGGTCTGGGTAAGAAGCCATGCCTCCCCTTCGCCGGCTTTCGATTCAAGGATATTCCAGAACTTTTCGTTGTAGTTGGCATCTTCGTTTTTTACATCACCGTCAATATAGGGAGTGAGCTCAACGGTCGCGGCTGTATCAGGCAAAAGCACCGAATATTTGATGGCTCCGATTTCCCTGTGGTCCATGCTGATAAAGCGCATTGATTCCACATGAACCCTTTGCCCTGAAGGCAGGACCACAGTCATTTTGCGCAAAAGATATCCTTCGTGCATATTCAGTATCCGGGTAAATGCCTCCACCTTGCATCGGGCAAGGTCAAGACGTTCTTCCCCGATTTTTACGTCGATCCCGATCCAGTTGGGAGAATTGATTACTTTGGCAAAATACTCGGGATAACCGTTTTTCCACCATCCCACCTTTGTTTTGTCCGGATAATAAATCCCCCCGATATAACTTCCCTGGAGCGACCTTCCCGAATAAAATTCCTCGAAGTTGGCCCTCTGCCCCATAAAGCCATTTCCTATGGAAAATATGCTTTCCGATGACCTCTGGTTGGCCGGATCAAAACCATCTTCAATGATCAGCCATTCATCACTTTTGAGATATTTTTTCATCCCCTTTTAAGTTTTATTTTATCATAATGCACACACGTAATAATAGGGTTGTCATAGCCTATTATCAGAAGAACCGAGTCTTTGCAGTATTTCAGAGACGATTATATTCCCGAAGCCGGGAATGACAAAATCTGCATCGGTGAGGGTTTCCGGGTCACCTACACCAATTCGTTTCATACCAGCTCTTTTTGCTGCTTCAAGGCCTGCCTGTGCATCCTCAAACACCACGCATTCTTCCGGGGAAACATTCAAGGCCGATGCAGCAAGCAGAAAGACTTCCGGATCAGGTTTGGCCTTTGTAACCTTGTTTCCGTCGATGATGGCATCAAACAGATGCTGTATTCCCAACCGTTCGAGTATCAGCAGACAGTTCTTGCTGGCTGTTCCCAAGCCCGTGTGAATATTCTGCCTTCTGGCGTCCTCGATAAAGGGCACTACTCCTGGAAGGATCTCCTCTGCTGTCATTTTGCCCACATATTCAAGGTATAGGGCATTCTTTTCCGCGGCAAGCTGTTCTTTTTCCTTATCGGGCAAAGAAATGCCTCCAACCTCAAGGAGGATGTCGAGCGACCGCATCCGGCTGACTCCTTTCAGTCTTTCATTGTCTTTTTCGGTAAAAACGAAACCAAGTTTTGCGGCAATGTGTTTCCATGCCAGATAATGGTATTTTGCCGTATCGACAATAACGCCGTCCAGATCAAATATGAAAGCCCGCATCATAGTTTTGCAGTTTGCCCGGCTGTGGTTTTCACAACCATTACAGCCAGTGAGGCCAGCAACATGGATACCCCGGCCACACCCAGCATGGATATAGCCTGTTTTCCCAGCAGGGTGAGAATCACTCCGCCCAGAAGCCCGGCAGCAATTTGAGGTATAGTAATGGTAGCATTGAAGAGCCCCATATAAACGCCCATTTTACTGGCGGGTAAGGCAGCAGAAAGGATGGCATACGGCATCGCCAGTATGGCAGCCCAGGCAACCCCTATTCCGGCCATGGAAATGATCAGGCCGTAACGGTCTCTGATAAACAGCATGGAAATAAATCCAATGCTTCCGGCCAGAAGGGAAACCATATACGTTCCTTTCCGGCCGAGTTTACCGGCTATTTTCGGAATCAGGGTAGAATACAGGGCTGCTATCAGGGAATAGATTCCAAAGAGCACACCCACCCAGTTTCCGGCTTCATTATAGGCCGCCGAAGTCTTATCAGCCGGATCGGTTGCCCATACGTGCTGCGCCACCCCATCGGTTGTGTATACCCACATCAGAAACAGAGCAAACCAGGAAAAGAACTGTACTACAGCAAGCTGCCACATGGTCGGAGGAATGTCTCTGATAAGACTTGCCAGCGACTTGTGCGCCTTTTCCTCAGCTGTAATCTGATGGTACTTTTCATATTCCGCAGGAGGATATTCCCGGGTAGTGAAGGAGGTAACCAGAACCGTAAGCAGGAGGCTGGCCCCTCCTATATAAAACGACCAGATGACCGTCGGCGCAACTTTCCCTCCCTGAGGCGGGGTATTGGCAACTCCAAGCCATGTAAGTACAAAGGGCAGAAATGAGCCAACAACAGCTCCTGTATTGATAAGGAAACTCTGCACCGAATAGCCCAGATTCCGCTGTTCATCAGGTACCATATCCCCAACCAGGGCCCGGAAAGGCTGCATGGTAACATTGAACGAGGTATCCATGAACAGAAGCATGAATGCCCCGAAAAAAACCGGTGGCACCAGATACGCAAAAAATTCCGAATTGGGCATAAAAAACATAGCCAGTGCCGACACAATAGCCCCTCCCAGTATAAAGGGAATTCGCCGCCCCAGCCTTGTCCATATCCTGTCGCTGGACAATCCGATAATGGGTTGAACAATCAGACCGGCCAGAGGAGCCGCAAGCCAGAAATAGCTGAGATGCTCCACATTGGCGCCCAGAGCCGATAAAATCCTGCTCGTGTTTCCGTTTTGCAGGGAATAACCTATCTGTACCCCCAGAAAACCAAAACTCAGAAAGAAAATTCTGATGAAAGGCAACTTTGGCAAAGTCTTCATAAAAATCAACTTTATCAGTTTTGCTCTTTCCCGCCCTTCATTAGAAAGAATGACGGGAAAATCACACCATTTTTAAACCACTCTTTGCAGAGGTCATATAAATCCCTGCAAATAGTTACACGATCATTTACCGGCTGAATTTTCAAACAAATGAATACTCTCTCCGTAAGCGGAGAAAAAGGCAGGAAGAATGAACTGAAAGCGCGAATTTCTGTTCAGTCAAAGATATAACAGAAAATGACAAAAAAACAACGAAAAGAAGAAAATATTTTTTGCAACTATCACTATATCAATATTAAAACGTTTGCGCTACTGCCGGAAAACGCATGGTTGATTCACGGACGATAAGATTGGGTATGATCACCTTGGTTTCAAACTTTGCCCTCACACCTTTTTTTGCAGCATCCTTTTCTTCAGTACTTTCAGTTGCAAGGGCCGTATTTTCTTTTTCTTCAATTTTTCTGATCAGGAGTTCCACGGATTCCATGCCTATTTCGTAGCCTTTTTGCTCCACGGTAGTCAACGTAGGAGTACAAATGAGGGCATTGGGTCCGTCGCCGAAACCAGCCACAGCGATATCAGAAGGAATTTTCCTTCCCATTTTTTGAATGGCCTGCATGGCACCAATGGCAGTTGAATCATTGACGGCAAATATGCCGTCGGTTTCAGGATGTTCCGCAAGAAAAGCACCGGTTTTTTCAAGGGCCCGCTCGTACGTATCGCACAGAATGATCATTTCCTGGCGAACAGGCAGGTTGTATTGCAAAAGAGCCCGTTCATAACCTGCCCGTCTCCCCTGGGCAATCAGAAGGTTTTGCGGGGCAGTAAAATGGGCAATATGACGGCACCCGCACTTTATCAGATGTTCGGTTACCAGAAAACCACCCAGTTCATCATCAATAATTACACGGTCAACATAAATTTCAGGGCATACCCTGTCAAAAAAGACAACGGGAATACCCTGGTTAAGAAACATATGCAGATGACTGAAATCCTGCGTTGTTTTGGCTACGGAAATAAGTACCCCGTCAACACGATGCGAAATCAGAGCCTGAGCATTGATCGCTTCGCGCTCCTGGAGTTCGTTGCTCTGACACACCATAACGTTGTAACCTCTCTCGTAGGCATAATCTTCAATTCCGCTGATTACGGTTGAGAAGAAATGATGCACGATTTCCGGCACGATGACCCCTATGGTATTTGACCGGTTACTGCGAAGGCTCAGAGCAAGGGCATTGGGTTTATACTGAAGTTTTTCGGCCATTTCCTTAACCATCAGCCGGGTTTTTTCGCTGATGTCGGGATGATCTTTCAGGGCTCTGGAAACGGTTGAAACCGATATTCCCAGCGCTTTGGCTATATCTTTTATGGTGGCAGGATGTGACTTCATGATACCTTCTCCCGGAGGCATAAAGTTATCAAAATTCCGTTAAATCGAGGTGCTCAGAAAAAAAATACGGGGAGGATTCATTGATGATCATCCTGCTTCATTCACCTCAGGTTATATTTTATAACATAAAAATCTGATTTGCAAACGATCTCGCAACCGTTTGCAGCAAAAAAATTTCATAAATATCTGTTTTATAGCTTTTTAAGAGATAAAATCCGCCAAAACTTAATGTAATTTTATCATGGCTGAAAAGCGGAGCAAGACCGCAGGAAGAGCAGCCGAAAGCGCTGATTTAGATTTATTTAGATTAACTAACCACAAAATTAATCAGTAACGTATGAGAAATTTATTGAAAACGACACGGATTCTGCTTGCTGTGCTGGCATTCATTACCGTGTCAGCTGAAGCCTTCGCCCAGAACATCACTGTGCAGGGCAAGGTAACTGATGCTTCCTCGGGAGAAGCTTTGCCCGGAGTAAACATTGTTATTAAAGGTACAACCCGGGGAACTTCGACTGATGTAGATGGCAACTATTCCATCACGGTTCCCTCGGGTGGAACATTGGTGTTTTCCTATGTCGGCTATCTGACGCAGGAGCTTGCTGCAACCAGCCCGACGCTGAATGTGGCAATGGAACCTGAAGTAGCCCGCTTAAATGAGGTTGTTGTTATAGGATATGGTACCGTAAAAAAAGCTGATGCAACCGGTTCGGTGGCAGTGGTGAATTCCGAGCAATTTAACCGCGGCGCCATCACCAATCCTCAGGGTCTTCTTATCGGTAAAGCTCCCGGCGTGGTCATCACCACAAGCGGTGGTGCTCCGGGTGCCGGTGCTACCATCCGTATCCGCGGAGGTTCTTCGCTTTCTGCCAGCAACGACCCGCTGATTGTTGTTGACGGGATTCCTCTGGGAAGTGATTCTCCGAGCGGAGCCACCAACCCACTCAGCACCATCAACCCCAACGACATTGAATCAATTACCATTCTGAAAGATGCATCCGCAACCGCTATTTATGGTTCGCGCGCATCCAACGGGGTTATTATGATCACCACCAAAAAGAGTACGAAAAAATTCTCGGTAACGTATTCCGGAAATGTTGCTATGAACACAGTTCCCGGCACGGTACCTGTGCTTTCAGCCGACGAATTCCGCTCGCTGGTGGAAGAATTGTACGGCACTTCGCATACGGCTTATCAGCGGCTTGGAACAGCCAATACCGACTGGCAGAAGCAGATTTATGAAACCGCCCTTACCAACGACCACAACCTGAGCATTTCAGGAACGGCCGTTAAGATTCCTTACCGTGCTTCAGTTGGTTATACCAATGAAAACGGCATTCTGAAAACCTCCAATTTTGAAAGGACCACCCTTGCTCTTGGTCTGGATCCTTCCTTCCTCGATAACCATCTGAATATTAAGCTCAACATCAAAGGGATGTACAATAAGAACCGTTTTGCCAACCAGGGCGCCATCGGTGCGGCTGTAACCTTTGATCCTACCCAGCCCATATATGATGAAGCAAGCCCAAATGGATATTTCTTCTGGGCTCAGCCCAACGGTGACCCCATTAACATTGCTACTTCCAACCCTGTCGCCTTGCTGAACCTTACCAGGGATATGGCAACTGTTAAACGGAGCATTGGAAACCTGCAGGCCGACTATAAATTTCACTTCCTGCCCGATCTGAAGCTGACGTTCAATGCCGGATACGATTATTCCCAGAGCGACGGAACCGTTGATGTGCCGGCAACTGCTTCCTGGGTATTTGATAAAATCAATGGCGGCGGTATAAAACGCACTTACGACCAGACCCGCAAAATGGAACTGATGAACCTGTATCTAAACTATGCAAAAGAAATCGAACCCATTTCAAGCCGTATTGACTTTACCGCAGGATACGAATGGCAGCATTTCTACCGGAAGGGAAAAACTTATGAAACCAACATTCCTATCGATGATGCCCATCTGATTGTTCGCACCAATGAACCCTATGCTACCGAAAACTATCTGGTTTCGTTCTTTGGGCGACTGAATTATGTTCTTAAGGACAAATACCTGCTTACTTTTACCTTGCGTGATGACGGTTCCTCACGATTTGCCCCTGAAAACCGCTGGGGATTGTTCCCTTCTCTTGCACTTGCCTGGAAAATCAATGAAGAAGGCTTCATGAAAAACATCAGCGCCGTATCTGACCTGAAGCTGAGACTGGGATACGGAGTTACAGGACAGCAGGAAATCGGCGGCGACTATCCCTACCTGCCCCGTTATACCTACAGTTCACAGGACAATACTGCCCAGTACCAGTTCGGGAGTACCTATTATAATACACTCCGTCCTGAAGGGTATGATGTCAACATCAAGTGGGAAGAAACAACCACTTATAACGCCGGCCTTGATTTCGGATTTGCCAAAAACCGGATTTACGGTTCAGTGGACGTGTACCAGCGCAAAACAAAAGACCTGCTGAATTACATTCCTGTACCTGCCGGTTCCAACCTCACCAACTACATTACCACCAATGTCGGCGACCTTGAGAACAAAGGATTTGAAGTGTCACTGGGTGCAAAAATCATTTCCACAAAAGATCTTGTATGGCAGGTAGATTATAACCTGAGTTACAATAAAAATAAAATTACCAAACTGACTGCAACGGATGATCCCACTTACCTGGGCGTGTTTACGGGCGGAATTGCCGGCGGAGTTGGAAATACTATCCAGATCCATTCGGTTGGATATCCGGCCAATTCGTTCTTTGTTTACAAGCAGGTCTATGATCA
The DNA here is from genome assembly GCA_012517825.1 of Bacteroidales bacterium. Lineage (NCBI taxonomy): Bacteria > Pseudomonadati > Bacteroidota > Bacteroidia > Bacteroidales > Bacteroidales bacterium. The sequence goes on from JAAYUG010000077.1 coordinate 24,357, forward strand.
GAACGGAAAACCGATTGAAGGGCTTTATGTTGATATGAATAACGATGGAGTTATCAACACTTCCGATCTGTACCGCTATAAAAAACCGGCCCCTGATTATGCAATGGGCATTTCCTCGAACCTGCGGTATAAAAACTTCGACTTTTCCTTCTCAGGAAGAATCAACATCGGCAACTATGTTTACAACAACGTTTTCTCCAACAGGGGCACTTATCTGGATGTATACAATCCCGGTCTGAACTACCTGTCAAACGTACTGACGGCTTCAAAAGACATCCAGTTTAGAAATGCTCAGTATTTCTCAGATTACTTTGTTGAAAATGCTTCTTTCTTCCGCATGGATAATATCAGCCTTGGATACCAGCTCCCCGGACTCCTTCAGAACAAGCTGAATATGCATATATCGGCTGTTGTTCAGAATGCCTTTATTATTACCAAATATTCAGGTCTGGATCCTGAAGTAGATGGAGGCATTGATAACAATTTCTACCCAAGGCCAAGGACCTTCATGCTGGGTCTTAACGTTCAATTTTAATAATGTGTGTAACTATGAAAAACAAAAATATTTTCTCGGTTCTTTTAACGGGTTTTGCTGTACTGATGTTTACAGCCAACTCCTGTGTTAAAGATCTTGACACAGAGCCAATTGACCCGAATGTAGTGACCTCGGCCAGTGTTTATAAGGATCCTGCTGCATGGAAGCAGGTACTGGCTAAATGTTATGCAGGGCTGGCCGTCAGCGGACAAAAAGGTCCGGCTGGTCAACCTGATATTTCCGGAATTGATGAAGGGTTCTCTAATTATCTACGTCAATACTGGTGTGCTTCTGAGCTGCCCACTGATGAGGCAGTTGTTTCCTGGAACGACGCCGGGCTGAAGGATTACCACAATCAGAACTGGTCGCCTTCCAACCCGTTCATCACGGCTATGTACAACCGTATTTATTACCAGATTTCTCTGGAAAATGAATACATCAGGTCCATTGACAGCAAAATAGGAAGCCTGCCGGCCAATCTGCAGGATGAAGTGAAAGTGTATAAAGCAGAAGCCCGTTTCCTGCGCGCTTTCAGTTACTGGCATGCTCTGGATCTTTACGGCAGTGTTCCTTTTGTTACCGACAAGGATCCTGTTGGCGCTTTCTTCCCCAGGCAGGCATCAAAGGAAGAGATCTTTAATTTCATCGAATCGGAACTGAAAGCCATTGATGCCGACCTGAAAGCTCCTAAAACCAATGAATATGGAAGGGTTGACAAGGCTGCCGCATGGACGCTTCTTGCCAAGCTTTACCTGAATGCACAGACTTACATCGGGCAGGCTAAATACACCGAGTGTATTGACAACTGCAAAAAAGTGATCAATTCAGGATATTCACTGGCTCCTGAGTATCGTCTGCTTTTCCTTGCCGACAATAACAGCAACGGAGCACAGAATGAAATCATTTTCCCCGTTTGCTTCGACGGGCTTCATACCCAGACCTGGGGCGGCATGACCCTTGTAATCCATGCTGCCGTTGGCGGTTCCATGAATCCTGCCGATTTCGGTATCGATGACGGTTGGGGAGGAACCCGGACCACCAGTGCCTTTGTTAATCTTTTCCCCACTCCCGCCAACAGTCCTGATGGCCGAGCGATGTTCTATACCAGCGGACAATCGCTTGAAATTTCTGATCTCTCAACATTTACTGACGGATATGCCATCACCAAATTCAAGAACCTCACCGCAGCCGGAGCAAGAGGTTCTCATCCTACCTTCCCCGACAATGATTATCCCGTATTCCGCCTTGCTGATGTTTACCTGATGTATGCTGAAGCTGTCCTGCGCGGTGGTTCGGGCGGCGACCTGGCTACCGCTGTCGGTTATATCAACCAGCTGCGCGAAAGAGCCTATGGCAACACAGATGGTAATATAACACAGGGAGACCTTACTCTCGACTTCATTCTGGCAGAACGTGCCCGTGAACTTTACTGGGAAGGTCACCGCAGAACCGACCTGGTCCGTTTCGGAAAACTCACCGGCGGTTCCTACCTGTGGCCATGGAAAGGTGGGGTGAAGGAAGGAGTTGCTACCGATGCCAAATACAACCTGATGCCAATACCGGCTTCCGACATGGGCGCCAATCCTACCTTGAAGCAAAATATAGGATATTGATCTTATCAAAAAATATTGAAATATGAAACGAATTGCCTTTTATATTTTCCCGCTGCTCAGTCTGCTGGCTCTGGCCTCCTGCGAAAAAGACGAAACCAGGGCCGTACTGAGCGAAAACCCGACAGGGCCTGCTATTACCAGCCCTGCTTCCGGGACAAGCAAAGTGCTTACCAATGCCGATTCGGCCAAAAGCATAACTTTCACCTGGACTGCAGCCGACTTCGGATTTCCTGCCGGTGTTAATTATGTCCTTCAGATGGATAAGGCCGGTAACAATTTCAAGGACCCTCTGCTTCTTGCAGCTACCACATCAACTTCCGCTTCAGTGAACATTTACGATCTCGATAACAAAATGCTGGCAAACGGCTATCCTGAAGATGTAGCCGCACAGGTTGAAATCCGCGTAAGAGCCATCATTTACGGAATCAACAGCAGTACCTTCACTGATACAGTGTTTTCCGCACCCATCACAATGACCATCACTCCTTATCTTATTATCGTCAACTACCCGAAGCTCTGGGTTCCCGGAAGTTATTGCGACTGGGATCATTCTAAAGCCGAGTTCCTGTATTCGGTCAAGTCTGATAACAAATACCAGGGATACATATGGTTCCCGGCTGAAAATACGGAATTCAAACTCACCAAAGTGGCCGGATGGGAACAAGATAATACCATAGGAGACCCTGATGCAAGCGGTACTTCCGGGACGCTGAAAATTGGCGACTGGGGCGGCAACAACATTAAAGTAAGCGGCGGACCCGGTTACTTCAAGATCAATGCCGACCTGAACGAGGCCACTTACTCCTGGATGAAAACAGAATGGGGTATTGTAGGATCTGCTACTGGCAGTTGGGATAACGACCAGAATATGACCTACGATGTTGCTAATAAAGTGTGGACAGCTACGCTTGATCTGGTTCAGGGTGCAATCAAGTTCAGGGCTAATGGCAGTTGGGACCTGAACTATGGTGACGACGGAGCCGACGGCAAACTGGAACCAGGAGGAGCCGATATAGCTATCCCTGCCGCCGGGAATTACACTATTACCCTCAATCTCAGCCAGGCTATCTATAAATACAAAATCAAAAAGAACTGATTGAATTTCTGAACAAAAAGGTGTTCCGTAAAAGTGCGGGACACCTTTTGTTTCATTTCAACACCCATGGTTAAAAAACAACTTTTTCTACTTGTTCTGGCTTTTGCTTTCGTTCCGGCATTCAGCCAGCTTATCGTCACCGATCCGGCCCTGCCGGTCGAAAACCTTCCAGTAACCGTTTTCTTTGATGCCACCCAGGGCGACAAAGGTCTTATGAACTACACGGGAGATGATGTTTATGCCCACACCGGAGTGATTACTGATAAAAGCACCAGCCCATCCGACTGGAAATATGTCAAAGCGGCGTGGAATGTAAACCTTCCCGAATGCAAACTGACAAAAATTGACGCCAACAAGTACCGTATTTATTTCAGTCCGAGTATCAGAGATTTTTATGGAGTTCCTGCCGGAGAAAAGATTCTTAAAATGTGCTTTGTTTTCAGAAACTCCAACGGTAGCGTTACAGGCCGCGATGTAGGCGGTGCCGATATTTTTGTGCCGGTTTATGAACCAGGGCTTGCTGTTTCCTTTGTAAAACCAGACAAACTGTTTACTATTCTCGGGCTTAACGAAACCCTTTCCGTAGAAGTAAACTTTAAGGATGCTGATTCCGCCGCCCTTTTTCTCGACGGGGTCAGAAAAAAAGCTTCCGTTTCCTCTCCTCTCACCTGGTCGGTTAACGCCACAGGATACGACCGCCATTTGCTCGTTGCCAGAGCATGGAAAGGACAGGAATCGGCAAGTGATACAGCATGGTACCTTGTTCGCGGAAACACGGTTTTGCAGCCAGTACCGTCAGGAAAAAACGACGGCATTAATTATGACGATCCCCAAACTGTGACCTTTGTTCTTTATGCTCCATACAAAAACCATGTTTATCTGCTCGGGGATTTCAATGACTGGATGCCTGACAATTCCTATCTGTTGAAAAAAGACAATGATCGTTTCTGGTACACCCTGACCGGGCTCACACCCGGAAAAGAATATATTTTCCAGTATCTTGTTGATGACAGCATCCTGATTGCTGATCCTTACTGTGATAAAATTTCCGATCCCTGGAACGATAAATACATACCGGAACGTATTTATCCCAACCTTATCAAATACCCCGAAGGAAAAACTACGGAAATTGCCGGAGTACTTCAGACAAACCAACCTTCCTATTCGTGGGAAGTTCCCTCGTTTAAGGCTCCTTCAGCAGATACCCTGGTCATTTATGAGCTTCTGATCAGGGATTTTACCGATAACCGCGACATAAAAACAGTTACCGACACCCTTGATTACCTCAAACGGCTTGGCATCAATGCCATCGAGCTGATGCCTTTCAGTGAATTCGAAGGCAACGACAGCTGGGGGTACAATCCTTCTTTTTATTTCGCTCCTGATAAAGCTTACGGAACCAGGGACGACTACAAAAAATTCATTGATGAATGCCATAAACGCGGCATTGCCGTTATCATGGATATAGTCCTGAACCACACTTATGGCTCTTCTCCCATGGTGCGCCTGTATTTTTCAGGAGGAAAACCAACTGCACAGAATCCCTGGTACAATCAGACTTCACCCAATCCCACTTACTCATGGGGCTACGATTTCAATCACCAGAGCCAGGCCACACAACAATTTGTGGATCGTGTGCTCCGGTACTGGGTAACCGAATACAAAATTGACGGTTTTCGGTTCGATTTCAGCAAAGGTTTTACCAATACCCCGGGCGACGGATGGGCCTATGATCCTGCCCGCATCAGCATTTTAAAAAGAATGGCTGATGCAATACGCACCGTTAAACCGGATGTTTTGCTCATCCTTGAACATTTCACAGAAAACAGCGAAGAAAAAGAACTTGCCGATTATGGCTTTCTTTTATGGGGAAACATGAACAGCAAATATAATGAAGCCACAATGGGCTATAATGACAGCGGAAAGTCGGATTTTACTTCCGTCTCCTACCTGGCCCGCGGCTGGTCTGAACCCCGTCTGGTCGGATATATGGAAAGCCACGATGAAGAAAGGCTTAACTACAAAAACATTACCTACGGAAATTCCTCCGGCACATACGACATTAAGTTTATGCCGACGGCGGTAAAACGTATGGAACTGGCTTCGGTTTTCTTTTACCCGGTTGCAGGACCAAAAATGATCTGGCAGTTCGGGGAACTCGGATACGACATCAGCATAAATTACAACGGCCGGCTGGGCATTAAACCTGCAAAATGGGATTACTACGAAAACATTAACCGCAAAAGGCTTTATACCGTTACCAGCAAACTCATTACCCTGAAGAAAACAGAACCCGTTTTTCAGACTTCTGACTACTCAATGAACGTAGGCAGTGCCATTAAAACCATCCGGTGGAACGGGACAGAAAATACCGTAATAGCCATTGGAAATTTCGATGTAGTATCCCGAAACTACACGGTTACCTTCCCTTCAGCAGGCACATGGTATGATTATTTCTGGGCCGACAGCCTGGTTTTGGAAAA
>JAAYUG010000078.1 GCA_012517825.1 Bacteroidales bacterium
CGCATAAGACAAAATAAACCGGTACACTTACCGGTTTTCCGTCAAATTTTGTATTTTCGCTTCCGTCAGATTTAATATGTTCCCAATGCCGAAGATATTCAGCATATGTATTTTTTTTGTTTTTCCGGGTTTCCTGTCAGCCCAGGCGCCGGAACACATTCTGCTGAACGGCACATGGGATTTTGAGCAGACTGCCACAGCATTCCCTCCTGCAAAATTTACGCGCACCATTCCTGTTCCGGGCCTTATCCATCTCGCCAGGCCAAAGATTGATGCCTATGATGCTTTTTTCCGTAAACCCGTTACAGTGGAGGGAAGTGAACAGTATGACTACAGAAAACTGGACTATCCCCCCCGCTATTCGTGGTACAGGAAAAAAATCCTGATACCTGGCGCTTATAAAGGGAAGGAAGCTGTTCTGACCATCAAAAAAAGCCAGTATCTGACCCAGGTTTTTGTTAACGGAATGGATGCCGGCACTTCCATAGCCTGCTATACGCCTTCCGATTTTCATATCACTCCGTATCTGAAATTCGGGCAGGTAAACGAAATTCTGATCAGGGTTGGCGAACGCATATGGCTTCCTCCGCAGGCTGCAGGATCTACCGATAAAGAAAAAGAGCATTATCTTCCGGGTATTTGGGACGATGTTTATCTGAACTGGAGCGGCCCCTGCCGGATCGACCGGCTTCTGGTTCTTCCGCACCTTGCCGGGAAAAAAGCAACTGTCCGGCTGAAAATACGCAATTTTAATCCTTCCCAGATCTTCTACGGAGACCCCATGTATGATTCCGTTCTGATAAAAGTAAAAATTGCCGAAACCAGAACAGAGCGAACCGTTTCGGAAGAAAAGTCAGTTATGGTAACCAAACGTGACAATCAGACCGTTGCCGACGTTGTAATGAAAATTCCGGAGCCCCATCCATGGTCTCCGGATGATCCTTTTCTCTATTCAGCCACCGTTTCTCTTCAATTGCCGCAAGGCGGAACCTGCGACAGCACGTCAGTCCGTTTCGGGATGCGGGATTTCGAACGCAGAGGGAAGTTCTTTTACCTGAACGGACAAAAGATTATCCTGAGGGGCACCAACATTACCCTTCACCGGTTTTTTGAAGATCCCGAATGCAGTAAACTGCCATGGGATACTGCCTGGGTGCGCCGGCTCCTCATGGAAATACCCCATGAGCTTGCATGGAATGCCATGCGGATCTGTGTAGGAATAGCGCCCTCGTTCTGGTACGACATTGCCGATGAAGCCGGACTGCTTCTGCAGAATGAATGGCTATACTGGCAAAATCACGGTTGGGATGAGCAGATCAGAAACGAATACACTGACTGGGTTTGGACTGATGGCAATCACCCCTCCATCGTCATCTGGGATGCAATTAACGAAAACCATGACAACTACATTGGAAATCAACTGATACCGGAGCTGAAAAAACTGGATCCTACCCGCCTATGGGATGCCGGATACATGACTTCTTCTGAAATGGCGGAGGATGAAATGGATGAGCCTCATCCTTACAGGGCAGGCTGGGATCTAATGGTTTCAGAAAATGCAGCGGAATACTTCCGGAAAAATCCCTATCCGCTGGGAAAACTTTCCATCTGGTACCCCGATCTGATGCAGGTTATGGAATCGGGCTCAGCCCAGCTGGTAAACGAGTACGGATGGATCTGGCTATGGCGCGACGGACGGCCGTCAAAACTCACTCTTACCGCCTATAATGCTCTGCTCGGAACTAATGCCACTGCCGACGAGCGAAGAGAACTTCAGGCCTACTGGCTTCAACTGGAAACTGAATGGCTTCGTTCCCAAAGGTTCCTGGCCGGGGTTCTGGCTTTCTGCTACTTAACCAACAACTACGGTTATACAGGTGACTGGTTCATTGACCACATAGCCGATCTGAAGAAAGGACCGGCACTGTACTGGTTCAGACATTGTTTTGCACCGACTGCCGTCTTTATTGACCTGCCCGATGAACGATACCTGCCTGCCGGAAACCCGCATGCCCCCGGTTCATCGCTCACTTTTAACCTGGTTGGAGTCAATGACCTTGCCCATTCCGTCTCAGGCAAAGTAGTCCTTGAACTGATTGACCATGAAGGAAACAGCATTTCTTCCCACATTTATCATTTGACTATTCCTGCCTGGCTGAGCACACTCCAGCCGATAAAACTGGATTTGCCTACCCGGCCGGGAGGTTACCTTATCAAAGCCACGTTTAATCCGGATAATAAAAACGGAGAATCGGTTATAAGCCGGCGGTACATAAGAATCGGAAAAGACGGCGATTCATTCAGCTTCCTTTCGACATTGTATCCTCCAGAAAAACAATAAATTTAAATTACCTTTCCAAATGCTTTCATCCATGAAAAACATGATCTGCCTTCTGACAGTTTTATTGACATTTTCGCCCCTTATGGCCCAGAAAAATTTTACCGTAACTTCTCCGGACAAGAAAATCACCG
>JAAYUG010000079.1 GCA_012517825.1 Bacteroidales bacterium
CCAGTGTGCTGGTAATCCCTCCTCCTGTCATTGCTCCGCCAACATAAAGGGTGCCAGTACCGGTAAAAAGAAAATAATTTCTGACATTAGTTCCGGCCATGGTAACATCGCCGGAAACATTTACCGATCCATTCCCGATGCGGACATAACAATCGCGTGTATTAAAACCTCCATCGGTCATAGTAACAGAAGCACAGGTCAAGGAACCGTTATCGACCCATAGATATTTATCTTTATTATTAGTGGAGGGCCCGTTTAATGTTACAGTACCTGAAACTTCAAGTCCATTTGCACCGGCAAACTGAACCGATGAATTATTGGCTCCGCCGCTGATAATGAGCGCCCCAATCGGGTAGGCCGGGGTAATATTCAGAATGACATTGGTATTGTTTTGAATGGTCACTGTGCCGGCTCCCGGGTTCTGGCCCGGAAAATCGGCGGCAGCCACCCAGGCCGAACCATCATATCTCTGCCAGTTACCAACAACATTCCAGTTCCATGTACCGGTAGCAATGGTGCGGTAATCACCGGCCACCTGGGCTTCAATGCGAATAATTGGCAGGAACAAAAATACAAGACCAATGGCAATACATCTCAGGATTCCGGTAATTCCGGCCTGACCGAGATGAACTTTACCATTAATGGTGTGCAAAACCTTGGTATATTTCCTCCTATGCAATTGCAAAACCACTACTATTATTTCTAAACTGAATCTGAACAAGGCTATAAATCAATTCTGCTCCCAAATACTTATTCACGGGCGAAATATAAAAAGGAATGTGATTGTTTATAAAGAATTTATCAACAATTTTCATCCTGCAATAATTTATCTAACAGATACCATGGAAGGATACGTACTTTTTGAAAAAAAGTTTCAACAGACCTTCTATTAGATTTTATCATTCCTGCAATTTATTGAATATCAGTAATTATATATATAAATGCTTAATTCATGCAACAGAAAACTATCTGGAGAAAGTAAACAGGTTTAAAGATTCTTTATTTCTTCAATGAGTTTCTGCAGGGTATCTTTTGCATTTCCGAAGAGCATACGGGTTTTGGGGTCATAAAAGAGGAAGTTTTCGATGGCGGCATACCCTTTGCCCATGCCCCGTTTCATGACAATAATATTTTTGGCGGTATGGGCCCTTATAATAGGCATGCCATAGATAGGACTTCCCGGGTCGTCTTCGGCAGCCGGATTTACCACATCATTGGCTCCTATAACAACCACCACATCGGTATTGGGAAGCTCGGGATTGATTTCGTCCATTTCTTTCAGTTTTTCATACGGCACATCGGCTTCGGCAAGAAGAACATTCATATGGCCGGGCATGCGTCCGGCAACGGGATGGATAGCAAACTGCACTTCCACTCCGTGTTCTTCGAGCTGTTTGACCATTTCGTTGCACAGATGCTGGGCCTGCGCTACAGCAAGACCATAGCCTGGCACCACCACCACCTTTTTCGAATATGTCAGGAGCACAGCGGCATCGTTCACACTGATTTCCTTTATGGTTCCTGCTTCTTTTTCTCTGGCGGCACCTCTGCCACCAAAAGCTCCGGCAATTACATTGAGCAGCGAGCGGTTCATGGCCCGGCACATAAGAACAGTAAGGATGGTACCGGCAGAGCCAACCAGAATACCACCTGTAAGCATAGCCTGATTATGATAAAGAAAACCTCCGAACGCTGCAGCAAGACCGGTAAAGGAGTTCAGCAACGAAATAACCACCGGCATATCAGCTCCTCCGATAGGCATTACAAACAACACGCCATACACAGCCGATATGGCCAGAAGCAGATAAACCGGAAGGGCACCGATGTGGCCGTCGGCATAGATTTCGGGCCGCACCAATACCCATACAATTAACAATAACATGACCAGCAGCAGAAGGATATTTACCGGCCTGAGGGCTTTTGTGCGCAAATCGCCGATGTTTCCGTTGAGCTTACCGAAAGCAATCATACTTCCTGTAAAGGAGACCGTTCCGATCATTACACCGGGCATAATGGTAATAAGCTGTCCGTATGGAACGCCTCCGGCAGCATCAATATGAGGGAACTCCATAAGGGCAATCAGTGCAGCGCAGGCTCCGCCCATACCGTTGAAAAGAGAAACCAATTGCGGCATGGCCGTCATTTTGACACGCCGTGCTATTACCCAGCCGGCCGTAGCACCTATGGCAAAGGCCAGCAGAATAAGAGGAATATGGCGTATTGGTTCTCCGTCAACACGGTGAAACAGGATGGTAGCAATAATGGCCAGCGACATGCCAAAAGCGGCCCAGAGGTTTCCTTTTCTCGCACTGTCGGGCTTGCTTAGCATTTTTAATCCAAATACAAACAAAACGGAAGCTATCAGATAGATAAGCTCAAGAAGAGATTGTCCGTCAGTGAAACGAAGTGTTTTTATCACTTCATGGATTGTATTCATAGCGCAGAGCTTTATTTCTTAGGTTTTTTTCTGAACATTTCGAGCATGCGGTCGGTAACCACAAATCCTCCGACCACATTGAGGGTACCAAGGATGACAGCAAAAAATCCCAGTATAATGGCAGAAGTGGAATGCGCATGGCCCATAACTATTATGGCCCCGACAATAACCACTCCGTGAATGGCATTGGCTCCTGACATAAGAGGAGTATGCAGGACGGCAGGCACATGCGATATTACCTCAATGCCAAGCAGTACCGAGAGAGCCACAATAAACAGCATCTCCCTGTTAACATAAATAAATTCAAATACTTCGCTCATAAATTATTGGGATTAACTGATGACAGATTATGAAGGCTTCTCACCCGTTCATTACGGACTGCGCCCTGGAAGGTCAGGCAGGTTCCGGCAATAATATCGTCGTTGAAATTGATATTCAACACACCTTCTTTTCCGAGAACAAGTTTGAGAAAATTCAGCAGATTCCGTCCGTACATGCGGCTGGCATCAAGCGGCATATCCGATGGATAGTCGGATTTCCCCACGATCGTTACTCCGTTATATTCAAGCACCTCTCCATTTTTGGTCAGTTCGCAGTTTCCTCCGGTAGCGGCAGCAATATCAATGATGACTGAGCCGGGCTGCATTTGATGTACGGTATCTTTTAATAAAAGGACCGGTGCCGGTTTTCCGGGAATCTGAGCCGTACAGATCACCACATCGCTTTTTACGGCATGTTCATGAATTTTGGCAGCCTGGCGGCGGAGATATTCTTCCGTTTGTTCCACGGCATAACCGCCTGCAGAAGCATCTTCGCGGGCCCCTTCCACTTCAACAAACTTTCCTCCCAGACTCAATACTTCTTCCTTTACGGCTTTTCTCACATCGAATACATCTACAACGGCACCAAGCTTGCGGGCGGTAGCAAGAGCCTGCAGACCGGCCACCCCGGCACCCAGAATAAGTACCCGTGCCGGCTTGATGGTTCCTGCCGCGGTCATAAACATCGGAAAGAAGCGCGGAAACCGCACAGCAGCATCCAGCACTGCCCGATATCCAGCAACCGTAGCCATGGAACTAAGAACATCCATAGCCTGCGCCCGGGTGGTTCTGGGAACCAGCTCCATGCTGAATGAAGTTATACCACGCTGCATGAGCAGTTCAACAAGCTCCCTGTTATAAAGGGGATTCATCATTCCAATCAGCACCTTGCCGGGAGACAGATTCTTGAGTTCTTCGTCGGCAGGAGGCTGAATATGCAGAATTACATCAGATGCATCCAGAATTTCCCGGCGGGAGACAATGGTTGCCCCTGCTTCCGAGTATAAGGCATCCGGGGTAAAGGCTCTGGCTCCAGCCCCCGATTCCACCTTGACGGCTGCCCCGAGGCGGACGAGCATCTGCACTTCCCCGGGCAACAGGGATACCCGTTTCTCATGTTCCGGTTCCCTGAGAATACCAAATGTTGTCATAAACAAGCTTTTAAGACAGATTTCTCATTACCTGCCATTTTCCTCTGAAATACGGACACAAAAATAACAGAGTTTCTGAAAGTCAAAATAGTATCTGTTTTTTTGAACACAATGTAAAAAAAATAGTTACTACATTTGAAATATGTGTTTGGCAGAAATCCAGGTAAATGTTTTACAGCATTCTTAAAGAGCTATTTATTTGGAAAAAATGTATGATCATTTTCTTTCAGTATGGAATCGGATAGTTTTTTAGGAAATATTGATTTTGATAGTGCTGAAGAGCTATACCGGCAGTTCAGAAAGGATCCTTTGTCGGTTGACAGAAGCTGGCACGATTTTTTTAAAGGATTTGACCTGGCATTAAAGAATAATAAGGGCTCTGAGATTTCAAGCGAATCCCTTAAAAAAGAGTTCAATGTGCTCCGGCTTATTGATGATTACCGCAAGAGGGGGCATCTGTTTACGCAAACCAATCCGGTTCGGTCGCGAAGGAAGTACTCCCCTACCCTTGCATTGGAAAATTACGGACTCTCAGAAAAAGACTATGATACTGTTTTTCATGCGGGTGAAGAAATCGGCATAGGACCAGCTACTCTGCGCGCGATCGAGGAACATCTTAAACAAACTTATTGCCGGAGCATCGGAGCTGAATTCATGTACATACGTGATCAGGAGAAGATCCGCTGGCTCACCGGAACAATGGAAGCATCAAAAAACACTCCCGTATTTGATCAGGAAAAAAAGAAGGACATTTTTGACAAACTAAAGCTTGCGGTTGGGTTTGAGCATTTTATTCATAAAAAATTCACCGGCCAGAAACGATTCTCATTGGAAGGGGCTGAAACACTGATTCCTGCCATGCACTACCTGATCAGAAAAGGAGCCGAACTGGGTATGGAGGAATTTGTCATCGGAATGCCGCACCGGGGCCGGCTGAACATACTGGCCAATGTGATGCAAAAACCGTATGAAGATATTTTCAGAGAGTTCATTGCCAAAACCTACGATGGCAGTGTATCATTGGGCGATGTAAAATACCATCTTGGCTTTGACAATGTCATTTCAGTTGATGGCAAAAAAAGCATACGCCTGAGTCTGCTGCCAAACCCGTCGCATCTTGAGGCAGTATTTCCGGTTGCTGAAGGACTTGCAAAAGCTCTGATTCACCGGAAATACCATGATGATCTTACAAAGGTCTGTCCTGTTATACTTCACGGAGATGCAGCTATAGCAGGCCAGGGTGTCGTATACGAGGTGGTACAGATGGCTGATCTGGAGGCATATTCAACCGGAGGGAGTATTCATATTGTGATAAATAATCAGGTAGGTTTTACGACGAACTATCTCGAAGCCCGTTCAAGCACCTATTGCACAGATGTGGCCAAAGTAACCAAGTCGCCTGTGTTTCACGTGAACGGAGATGATGTGGAAGCGCTGGTCTTTGCCGTACAAATGGCTATGGAATACCGGCAGGCTTTTCATTCCGACGTATTTATTGATATACTATGCTACCGGAAATACGGTCATAACGAAGGAGATGAACCGCGGTTCACCCAGCCCACTCTTTACAAAATCATAGCCTCACACCCCAATCCCATGGAAATATATGCTGACCAGCTAATTCATCAGGGGATCTATTCGAAGGAAGAAATTGTCTCGATTACCCGGGCTTTCGATGAACTGTTAGAAGAAAAATTCGTCCGGGCAAATAAGAAACAACATTTGCACATCCGGCAATTTCTTAAGGAGGAATGGAAAAATTACCGGTATGCGCAACCGGAAGATTTTGAAAAGTCCCCTCCGACGGGTGTGGAAGAAGAACGGCTGATCCGGATTGCCCGTAAAATAAATCACCTTCCTGATTCACTGCCTTTTTTTACCAAAACACTCCGTCTTGTTCAGGAGCGGGAAAAACTGATTAAGGAAAGAAAGGCTGACTGGGCAATGGCTGAATTACTGGCTTATGGAACCTTGACTGATGAAAAAATTCCTGTACGTATTTGCGGGCAGGACAGCGTCCGTGGTACATTTTCCCATCGGCATGCTGCCCATGTGGTTGAAAATACCGATCAGAAATACTGCCCGCTCCAGCATATCAGCAGCAGGCAGGCTTCGTTCAGGATATACAATTCCACCCTTTCGGAATACGGTGCCCTGGGTTTTGAATATGGCTATGCTATTGGCACACCGGATGGATTGACCATCTGGGAAGCTCAGTTCGGAGATTTTCACAACGTAGCTCAGGTAATCGTAGACCAGTATATCTCTTCAGCAGAAGACAAATGGGGCCTTATGAACGGACTGGTGTTGTTTCTTCCGCATGGTTATGAAGGGCAGGGCCCTGAGCACTCGAGTGCGCGACTCGAACGTTTTCTCGTGCTGGCGGCCAATAACAACATGCAACTTGTAAATTGCACTACCCCGGCTAATTTCTTTCATGTCCTCCGCCGCCAGGTAAAACGTGATTTCAGGGTGCCGCTTATTGTTTTCACTCCCAAAAGTCTGTTGCGCCACCCTCAATGCATCAGCCCGCTCAGTGAGCTTGCTTCCGGAGAATTCATAGAAGTTATTGACGATGAAGATGTTGATATTCCTGAAGTTAAACGCGTGGTGTTTTGCTCCGGCAAAATCTATTATGATCTTCTGGCCCGGAAAAATGCCTTTAAAGCCAGGGACATAGCCCTTATCCGCATTGAACAGCTTTATCCCTTTCCAGAGAAACAGCTGGATGCCATCATAGAAAAATACAACAAAGCTCTGGTCTATCTATGGGTACAGGAAGAACCCGAAAACATGGGGGCATGGACCTATATTAACTATCACTTCAGAAAAATTCCTCTGATTCATATTACACGCCTGCCCAGCGGAAGCCCTGCTACCGGACTGCATGAAATTCATCAGGCAGAGCAGGAAGAGATATTATATAAGGTGTTCCGTACCTGTGACTGTGAACGCAGGAACAAGTACTGCGGCCTGCAATGTATGGTCGGAAAATCAAGACAGGAAATTCTCAGGCAGTTCAATTACATTTTTTTTGACAAACGCATTAATCTATAGTTCCTATGCAGGCAGAAGTTAAAATACCCAGTCCCGGGGAATCCATAGCTGTTGCCGATATGGCCCGGTGGATGGTTAATGACGGAGAAATGGTTGAAAAAGATCAGGAAATAGGAGAAATTGAGTCAGAAAAAGCCACCCTGCCGCTGATTGCTCCTGCAAGCGGAAAAATACATATTCTGGTGGAAGCCGGCCATACGGTACCCGTTGGAACCCTGGTTGCTACAATTGATACAAACTTTCAGAAGCAAATTGAAAAGGAAAACGAAAAGAAGGTAAAAGCGAATGAAGAAAAGTCTGATGCTACCATTCATAATATCTCCGGCAGTCAGGGATCAGTGGCTGTTTCCGTAGCACAACCCGGGGAAAAACCTGCCGGCAGAGAAAAAGAGCAGGAAACGGAAAAAGTAGTCATTACTCCCCTGGCCAGAAAAAAGATGGAAGAACATGGACTGGAAGTGCACGATATTCTGAAAGGCAAGACCCGCATTACCAGGGATGAAGTTGATAACATAATACGGCAGAAATTTGTTTCCTCGTCAAACAATGTTCAGCAGGCTGAGCGAGCGGAAAAGCGCATCAAGATGAGTGCGTTGCGAAAAAAACTGACTGAACGGCTGATAGCGGTAAAAAATCAGACCGCTATGCTCACAACGCTCAACGAAGTCGATATGAGCGCCCTGATAGATCTCCGTGAACGTTACCAGAAGCAGTTTACAGAAAAGTACCGGATAAAAATCGGCTACATGTCATTTTTTGCCAGGGCAGTTGCAGTGGCCTTGCAGGATTTTCCGATGGTTCAGGCCATGATAAACGAAGACGACCTGGTTGTTCCCAATTACTGTGATATTGGTATTGCTGTGCAAACTGAAAAAGGACTTATGGTTCCGGTGATCCGGAATGCCCATCTGATGAGCATCCCTGAACTTGAAGCTGAAATCCAGAAATTTGCAGAAAAGGCGCGCAACTATAAACTTTCCATTGAGGAAATGTCAGGAGGTACCTTTACAATAACTAACGGAGGAGTATTTGGAAGTCTCCTGTCAACCCCTCTTCTCAATCCTCCCCAATCGGCTATTCTGGGAATGCATAGCATAGTTAAACGTCCAGTAGCAGTAAACGATCAGGTAGTAATACGTCCCATGATGTACCTTGCTCTTAGCTATGACCATCGGGTAATTGACGGAAAAGAATCGGTTGGTTTTTTGTTAAAAATCAAAACTTTAATTGAACATCCCATCCTCCTGCTCACGGACGGCAAGAATCCGGAAGAAATATTGCTGGGAATCGACTAGAACGGGGAATTAGTTTGCTTTGCTCCTACTTCCTTATCCGGGTTATAAAAAAAAAGCTGCCGCTTAAGTGCGACAGCTTTTTTAACGGCTAAAAAGTGCCTTATTTCACCATTCCGGCGAGTTCGCTTCCAGCCTTGAATTTTACTACCTTCTTGGCAGCAATCTTGATTTCCTTGCCGGTCTGCGGGTTGCGGCCGGTGCGGGCATTTCTCTTAACAACAGAGAAGGTACCGAAACCAACGAGAGCAACTCTGTCACCCTTCTTGAGGGCAGTGGAGGTAGCTTTAATGAAAGCATCCAGAGCTTTCTTGGCATCAGCCTTGGTCATTTTGGCTTCGCCGGCAATTGCATCAATCAGTTGTGCTTTGTTCATAACACTTAGGTTTTAGGGTTAGAAATAAATTTAAAGTATCATACACAGACACAAATATATATCATTTTATACAGGAATAGCAAGAGTTTTAGGATAAAAAAACGCTGGATATTGATAAAATTAAGTAATTCATTCATTAACAACTCGTTTTATACTGTAAAATGAGGCTTTTTAGTGGCTAAACGTTCCAAAAAGCCGAGAAATTAACAAGTTTTCAACAGGTAAAAACGTAAAAAGTGCACAAATAAACGCTTTTTTTTGTCAGAAATCATAAATACTCTGATACCAATGCAGAATAAAATTCCTGTGTGCTGAAGTTTTTATTGAACCGGTATTTCAAAAAACTTCCATATAGGTTTTCCGCTGCAAAATATCCTTGATCAGATCTTTTACGCCAATTGGCATTTGATTGAAATGCAACCCGGTCATCCTTTTTAGGAATCAATGATTTGCCGTATAAGAAAAGAGAGTCTTTTTTGCCATGTATTTGGCTGAGTTATCAAAAGGTATTATTTTTGCAGGACCGGAGAAATGGCAGAGTGGTCGAATGCGGCGGTCTTGAAAACCGTTGTCCCGCTACCGCGGGACCGGGGGTTCGAATCCCTCTTTCTCCGCAGCCGCAATGGAATCCCGCGATAAGCGGGATTTTTTATTGTCCGAAGTCCGATGGAAGCTCTGCTTACAGAAGGACTGAGGACAATAAAAAAAGCAGACGAAGCGAAAGCGAAGGATGCCATTGCGGCTGCTGGATCCCCCCTTCCGGGATCACCGCCAGGTAATCCCTCTTTCTCCGCAGCCGCAA
>JAAYUG010000080.1 GCA_012517825.1 Bacteroidales bacterium
CCAGCCATGCACGGCAATTTTGAAATCCCTGATATCGGCACCCACCACTATTTTATCTGGCCCGAATTCCCTCAGCCAGTTTTTAACCAGTTCAGTATCCGTAGCAGCTGCACTGCCTGCAACAATACGTTCTGCTCCCAGAGAGAGAATTGTATGGATGTCGGCAGAGGAAGTGATTCCCCCACCCCATTCGATTTTAACAGGAGCCGAAGCCGCCATTTTTTTAAGAGCAGACAAGTTTACCGGACTTCGTTTCCGTGCACCGTCGAGGTCAACGCAGTGTATCTGTGTAAGGCCTGACCGATAAAACGTTGCAACAAGGTCATCGGGTTCATAATCGTAAACCGTCACTGATGCGAAGTCCCCTTTTTTGAGTCGAACGCACCTCCCTTCGATAATATCAATTGCCGGTATTAACTGCATCATAGCTTCAGAAAATTTCTGAGAAGAACTTCACCTGCTGTTCCGCTTTTCTCAGGATGAAACTGAACGGCCATAAAGTTTCTGTTGCGAAGGACAGAGCTGAAAGACAACCCGTAGAATGTTTCAGCAGCGGTATGGGGTCCGGCTGTTGCATAAAAACTATGAACAAAGTAAAAAAACGGAGCGTTGTCAAGGCCACTCAGAAGCGGGCAATCCAGATCTGTTTTTGTTACCGTGTTCCAGCCCATATGAGGTACTTTAAGGCGGGCTTCCTTTTCAGTGGTATCGGGAAATTTTTTTACCTCAGCATCGAAAATACCCATGCATTGGGTATTTCCTTCTTCCGAGAAACGGCACATCAGCTGAAGTCCGAGGCAAATGCCCAAAACCGGCTGGGTAAGGGATGCGATAAGAGTGTCAAGGCCCTTTTCCCTGAGGTAGTTCATTGTAGTTGAGGCCTCTCCTACGCCGGGAAAAATTACTTTGCCGGCGTTTCTGATCTGGTCTGCCTTGTCGGTGACAACCGGCCTGACTCCCAGTCGTTCCAGAGCATACACTACCGACTGAATGTTGCCGGCATTATAGCGGATGATAACAACTTCGCTCATTTCAACTAAAAACAATGGTTTTATTTTTATATACAAGAAGTTTGTGTTCAATATGGGCATAAACAGCGCGAGCAAGGACAATTTTTTCCAGATCCTGGCCTTTTCGGATGATATCGGCCACACTGTCCTTGTGGGTAATTCGAGTTACATCCTGTTCAATGATGGGCCCGGCATCAAGTTCCCGGGTCACATAGTGGCTGGTAGCCCCGATGATTTTAACACCCCGTTCGTAAGCCGACTGATAAGGCCGTGCTCCGGGAAAAGCAGGAAGAAAAGAGTGATGAATATTGATAATGCGGAATGGGTATTCATTGATAAAATGTTCAGACAAAACCTGCATATACCTGGCAAGTATAATAAAATCAATATTTTGTTCTTTCAGGAGCTTCAGTTGCTTTTGTTCTGCTTCTTTTTTATTGTTTCCGGAAACAGGAATATAAAAAAACGGTATATGGAACTGTGAGGCAATGTGCTGGAGTTCCCTGTGGTTACTCAGAATCAGGGGAATCTCCACTTTCCATTCCTTATCTTGCCAGCGGGAAAGCAGGTCGTAAAGGCAATGAGAAAGACGCGAAACCATGATGGCCATACGCGGAATGTGGTTGGAGAAATGCAGTTGCCAGCTCATATTGTATTTTCCGGCCAGCAGGGTTTGAAAATAGTCGGCAATCTTGGCATCAGGAATCAGAAAATCTTTGAGATCCCATTCAATACGAAGAAAGAAGGCCTTGTCGGTATGATCCACATGCTGGTCGAGATATACAATGTTGCCATTGTTTTCGTGTATAAAACGAGTCAGGGCAGCAACAATTCCCTTCTGATCGGGGCAGTGAATCAGCAAGATGGCTGTATTCAGGTTGTTATGCATAGCAGTGTCTGGCATCAGATTTTTCCTTTGGTGCTGGGTAAATAATTTTTTAAGCGGTCTTTTCTGACCGCCATGCCCATGGCCCGCGCAAAGGCTTTAAAGATGGCTTCTGCTTTATGGTGTTCGTTTTCGCCCAATGCGGTAATATGAAGGTTGCAACGTGCCGCATCAGCAAAGGAACGGAAAAAATGCGGAAACATTTCAGTGGGGAATTCCCCGATACGTTCTCTGCGGAAAACGGCTTTCCAACGGAAAAAGGAACGGCCACCGAAATCAATCAGCACAGTTGCCCTTGATTCATCCATAGGCAGTGCAAATCCATAGCGCTGTACTCCTTTCATATCACCCAGTGCTGTGCGGAAGGCTTCGCCCAGACTCAGAGCAACATCCTCTATAGTATGGTGTTCATCCACGTGGAGATCGCCTTTTACCTGGATGCTGATATCGCATCCGGAGTGGCGTGCAATCTGATCCAGCATATGGTCAAAAAAACCGATTCCTGTGGAAATGTTACCTGTGCCTTTTCCATCCAGGCTAATGGAAACAGAAATATCCGTTTCCCTGGTTGTCCTTCTAACCTGAGCGTAGCGGTTTCGCTGCATCAGGAACTCTGCAATCTGATCCCAGTCAGGACTCACCAGGGCGCACCAGGCATTGAGTCCGGCTTTTTGCACCTCATCCCAACGGGAAGCATCTCCGATGAGAATTCCGGATGCCCCCAGGTTGCGGGCAAGTTCAATATCTGTCAGGCGATCGCCTATAACATAGGATTCGGCCAGATTGTAGCCGGGGCTGAAATACTTTGTCAGCATGCCGGTGCCCGGTTTTCTGCCAGGTGAATTTTCATGCGGAAAAGAAGGATCGATATAAATGTCATCAAAGAAAACTCCTTCATTGGCAAAATATGTTATCAATTTGCTCTGGACCAGGTCAAAAGCAGCCTGCGGATATGCTGGCGTACCCAGTCCATCCTGATTGCTTACCATTACGAGTTCGTAATTGCAGTTATGCCGTATGTAATGAAGATTTCTGAATACTCCGGGCAAAAATTCCAGACGTTCCAGTGAATCAATCTGAAATGTATCCTGTGGCTCAACAATCAGTGTGCCATCGCGATCAATGAAAAGAACTTTTTTTCCGGCCATATTTTAGTGAATATAGGATGAAAGAGCTTCCAGCAGTATCCTGTTTTCCCCGGGTGTACCAACTGTAATCCGCAGGCATCCGGAACAGAGGCTGACGTTGGAGCGGTTGCGCACAATAACGGACCAAGTACAAAGCCAGTTGTAAATTTTTTCGGGCTCATCAACCCTGACAAGAAGGAAATTAGCATCAGAAGGGTATACGTTTTTAATGCAGGGCAGGGCGGCAAGCGCCTGTTCGAGTATGGCGCGTTCCTTCAGGATCATCTCCACCCACTGGTCTTTAACAGAGGGTTGACTGAGGACATTAAGGACAAGTTCCTGTGTTAACACATTTATATTATAGGGATACTTGATTTTGTAGAGAATACTGATGATGTCGGGATGCGCAAAAGCCATTCCCAGCCGTGCGCCGGCAAGTCCCCAGGCTTTGGAGAACGTCTGCAGGATAACCAGATTTTCATATTCCTGCAAGCGCCCGAGGAAACCCGGATGACGGGAAAAATCAATATAGGCTTCATCAAGTACCACCAGCCCAGGGAAGTTTCTGATAACGTAGTCAATATCCCCGGAATCAAAACTGTTGGCCGTAGGATTGTTCGGCGAGCAGAGGAACAGCAGTCTGGTTTTGGGAGTCACTGCCCGGAGAAGTTTCTCCCGGTTCAGGGTAAAATCCTCATTCAGCAATACCCTGGTATATTTCACATTGTTAACTGCAGCGGCAACCGCATACATACCGTATGTGGGGTCAATGGCCAGAATGGAGTGCACACCTGGTTCGCAGGCAGCCCTGATGAGCAAATCAATCGCCTCGTCACTTCCATTTCCCAGAAAAATTGATTCAGGCGGAATCTGTTTCAATTCAGAAATCCGCTTCCGCAGTTTTCTGTGGTGCGGGTCGGGATAACGGTTATAAGGGCTGTTATAGGGGTTTTCGTTGGCGTCAAGAAACACCGAGGCCTCTCCCTGAAAATCGTCACGGGCCGAAGAATAGGGAGTCAGAGACAAAACCGAAGGCCGGAAAAACAGATCAAGGTTCATTATAATAAAATTGATTTTCAATGGTATGATGGAAACCACAGGTTGGTGATTTTATCACCGTGGCGTTGGTTTTTATAAAACATGCGGGTTTCATCAGCTTTGTTTTTTGCTCAGATAATCAAAACGAACTTTAACAGCATTCCGATGGCCTTCAAGTTCTTCGACGGCGGCCATGTTCATTACAGCCGGTCCCAGATTTCGCAGGCCAAACTCTGAAAGTTCCTGGAAAGTAATTTTCTTCAGGAAGGAGTCCATATTGACCCCGCCGGAAACTCTGGCATAACCATAGGTTGGGAGAGTATGGTTGGTACCTGAGGCATAATCTCCTGCGCTTTCCGGGGAATAGTTGCCGATAAAAACCGAACCGGCGTTAAGAACCTGCCTGGCAAGGTTTTCTGCATCACGGGCAGCGATGATCAGGTGTTCGGGTGCGTATTCGTTAACCAATTCCATCAGCGTCTGATTGTCTTTAACAACAATAATTTTGCTGGCGGAAAGGCTTTGTTCGGCGATTTTTTTCCGGGGCAGGGCTGTGAGTTGAGTATGCAATTCTGACAGCACCGGTTGCACGATTTCGGGTCGGGTTGTAATCAGAATCACCTGGCTGTCGGGGCCATGTTCTGCCTGGGCCAGTAAATCGGAAGCCACGAATGAAGGAATGGCGGTTTCATCAGCTATAACCATTACCTCTGACGGGCCGGCCGGAAGATCAATGGCTACTCCCTGCCGGCTGACAATTTGTTTGGCAATGGTAACATACTGGTTTCCGGGGCCGAAAATTTTGTTCACTGCCGGGACGGTTTCAGTGCCGTATGCCATGGCTGCAATAGCCTGTACTCCTCCAATTTTGTACACTTCAGTAATTCCTATTGCTTTTGCTGAATAGAGAATGGCCGGATGGACGGCTGTATCTTTTCCGGGCGGTGTGCACAGCACGATGCGCTCACAACCAGCCAGTCTGGCAGGTATACCGAGCATCAGCACGGTGGAAAAAAGCGGAGCTGAACCTCCGGGAACATAAAGGCCAACTCTTTGAATCGGAACACATTTTTGCCAGCACTGAACACCCGGAGTAGTTTCCACCCTTATTTCAGCTGGTATCTGCGCTTTGTGAAACCTGGTAATGTTGGCAATGGCTATGTCAATAGCTTTTTTGGTATCGGAAGAAAGCCGTGCATCAGCCTGTTCAAATTCTGCCGGTGCCACCCGCGATACAGGAATATCGGCACCGTCAAATCTGGCTGTGAGTGAGCGAATGGCGCTATCCCCTTCCCTGCGGACCTCTTCAAGAATCTTCCTTACCGATTCTTCCAGCACATCGCTTTTCAGCAGGGGCCGGGCAAGCAATTCATCCCATGTATTTCTTGGAGGATCTGTTATTATTTGCATTATGGACGACATAGTTTATCTGGATTAACAAATACAAACTTCGCATCAAACGATCATTTTTTCAATAGGAATAACCAGAATTCCCTGGGCTCCGAGTTCTTTCAGCTTGCCGATAACTTCCCAGAAGTCATTTTCATTTACCACAGAATGGAGTGAACTCCAGCCTTTCATGGCCAGTGGTATAACGGTAGGACTTTTCATACCGGGTATCAGGCGGGTTATTTCAGGGATGCTTTCGTTGGGAGCATTCAGCAAAATATATTTATTGCTCTTTGCTTTCTGAACGGCTCTTATTCTGAAAAGCATCCGGTCGAGAATCTGGTTTTTTTCGCCGGAAAGGTTGGAATTCTTAATCAGAATAGCCTGGGAATGCATAATGGTTTCAACCTCTTTTAACCCGTTGCTGATAAGGGTGCTACCGGAGCTGACAATATCAAAAATAGCGTCGGCCAGTCCTATTCCGGGAGCAATTTCCACGCTTCCGCTGATTTCATGTATTTCAGCTTCCAGATTGTTTTCGCTGAGATACTTTTTCAGTGTTCGGGGATAGGAAGTGGCTATTCGTTTTCCCTGAAGCCATCCAGGTCCGGTATAGTTTACTGATTTCGGTACTGCCAGGGAGAGTCGGCAACGTGCAAACCCCAGCTTTTCCAATATGTATACCGGATATTCTTTTTCGGCAATTATATTTTCACCGACAATACCCGCATCGGCTACGCCATCGAAGACATACTGAGGGATATCATCATCGCGGAGAAAGAGAAGTTCCACGGGAAAGTTATGGGCCCGTGCAACAAGCCGGCGCTCTCCGTTTTCAAATCCAATTCCGCATTCCAAAAGCAACTGGAGAGATTTTTCACTCAGTCGCCCTGATTTTTGAATGGCCAGTTTAACAATTTCCATCGTTTATGCATTTAAAACAAAAAAGGTTTGCAGTGCTGCAAACCTTAGGGATATTTTTTATATGCACTGCAAAATCAGACCCCAACATCAAAATGATGATGTCCGTGAATCTGATATGCAATACCTTTTTTCATATTTTTTACTGATGCGCAAATATAAAAAAAGTTTGAAATTGTGCAAAACGGATGAAAATATATTCAAAGGAATATTTTTACTTTGCCGCTTCATTAAATTCCTGAAGGAAAATTCCTGAAGGGATTTTAGCAAAATACCGTTCCGTATGAACAGGGAACAACGAACCGTGCTGGTAATTTCTGCGATTGGGGCATTTCTGACTCCCTTCCTGCTTTCGTCAGTCAACATAGCCCTTCCTGCCATTGCCCGTGATTTGAGAATGAATACTATGGTAATGAGCTGGATATCGAGTTCTTTTCTCCTTTCGGCTGCTGTTTTTCTTCTTCCTGCGGGGAAGCTGGCTGATATTTTCGGACGAAAGCAGATTTTTCTTCTGGGTATTATCATCTTCACTCTGGCGACCCTTGTTGCCGGGATGTCGGTAAATGCCGTTATGCTGATTCTATCGCGTATTGGACAGGGAATAGGAAGTACGATGGTAGCTGCTACAGGTACGGCGATGATAACATCCGTATTTCCGGCAGGAAAAAGAGGACGTGCTCTGGGATTAAATGTTTCCGGCGTTTACATTGGTCTTTCAGCAGGGCCTTTTATCGGAGGATTTCTCACCGAGCATTTAGGCTGGAGAAGCATTTTCTGGGCAGGGATTCCGGTTGGACTTCTGGTGATTTTTCTTGTTCTGGTGTACCTTAAATCAGAATGGAAATCTGATTTGCCGGCCGCTTTTGACTGGACGGGATCTTTGTTTTATGCGGTATCGCTTGTCCTCATCATGACCGGACTTCCCAAACTGAAGGAAGGCTGGGGAATCGCAGCAGTTGCCGCCGGGATGTTTCTGGGTATCCTTTTCCTTTTTTATGAGAAAACGGCACGCAGTCCTCTTATTGAGACCAGTTTGTTATTCAGAAACCGCACTTTTGCCTTTTCCAATCTTGCTGCGCTTATTAACTACAGTGCTACCTCGGCGATTGTATTTCTGTTGAGTCTTTATCTTCAGTACATTAAACATCTGGGGCCCCGTGAATCCGGGTTGATCATCCTGACCCAGCCGGTGCTGATGGCACTGCTTTCTCCCCTAACAGGAAGGTTATCTGATCATATTGAACCAAGGATCGTTGCATCAGCCGGAATGGCCCTTTGCACAACCGGACTTTTCATTCTTGCCGGATTAAAAGCCGCAACGTCCGTTGAGTGGCTCCTGTTTGCCCTGGTGGTGCTCGGAATCGGTTTTGCCCTGTTTTCATCGCCGAATACCAATGCCATCATGGGATCGGTCTCAAGGGAATACCTTGGAGTTGCCTCGGCCATGGTTGGTACTATGCGGCTAACAGGACAAATGATGAGCATGGGGATAGCCATGCTGGTTCTTTCTGTTTTCATCGGGAAAAACCCGATTAATCCTTCCAACCAGGATGCATTTCTTCATGCCAGCCGTGTATTGTTCCTCTCTTTTTCGGCGTTGAGCCTGCTGGGTGTTTTTGCTTCCCTGGCAAGGGGCAGAAACAATACAATCAAATAACTAATTTAAATTTGCTTTGGTTTTAATAAATCAATAAATTTGATAGATCGTCCTGAAGGCAGAAGGAACTGAATGGTGCACAATGTTTTTGTTTTATCACGTTTAAGTAAACGCATAGCCTGCAATAGGTTCTCAAATTCCATTGTTTCTATTGCAACGGGTATTGCATTGTTGTTTTTTTGGCTTCCTGACTGGAATTGTGAAGCCTCTCTGCCCCAGAAACCAGATAAAATTGTTGTCGCAACAGATGATAATTATCCTCCCTTTATTTTCAGGGATGAGGAGGGGAAGTTGAACGGTATTCTCATTGATGAGTGGAATTTGTGGAGCAAGAAAACAGGGATTAAGGTGGAATGGATTGCCACCGACTGGAACAAGGCCCAGAGCCTTATGCTGGAAGGGAAGGCTGATGTTCTCGAAACCGTATTTTTTACAGAAGAACGGGCAAAAAAATTAACCTTTTCAAAACCGTATGTGCAGATCCGCGTGCCGGTTTATTTTCACCGGAGCCTCAGCGGTATTTCTGATTTCAAAACCTTACGGGGATTTACCATAGGAGCGAAAGCGGGGGATGCAAGCATTGAGGTACTGCGAAAAAACGGGATCAACACGATTGTTGAATATCCCAGTTATGAAGCTATTATCAATGATGCATCAGCAGGGAATCTGAAAGTATTCACAATTGACGAACCACCAGCCCTGTACCTGCTTTACAAGAAGAATCTCGATCGTGAATTCAGGCAATCGCTCAACCTGTATACCGGTGCATTTCACAGGGCCGTGCTGAAAGGAAGGGAAGACATTCTTAGCCTGGTAGAAGAGGGTTTTGGAAAAATAACCGATTCCGAAAGGAAAGCGGTTGAGAACCGCTGGCTTGGCGAACCCCTTATAAACCCCAGATACTATCAGATAGCCCTTGTTATTCTGATCTCAGTAGTTGCTATAATCCTTACATTGGTAATATTTAGCCTCATACTGAGGAACCAGATACAGAAAAAAACCAGTGAACTGGAAAAGGCGTTTTCCGATCTCCGACGCAGTGAGGAACAATACCGTACAGCGGTTCAGGCTACACAGGACGGATTGTTTGAGATAAATTTTCCGGAAGGTGCCGTTTCTGTCAGTCCCGGATTTTATGAGATTTTCTCTCTTTCCACAAAGCATGACCCTCTGAGAATGGATGAATGGCTTGGTTTCTTTTCTGAACCGGCAAGGAAAGAAATAATGACAGTGTTGGAAAAATGCTTTAACGGAGACGATTCGTTTCACACTGAACTATCTATTGAAGGATTATCCGGAGAATACCGATGGATTCTTATGAGAGGGAAAGTTGTTGAACGGAGTGATTCCGGGAAAATTATCCGTATTGCCGGAGCTTTTACCGACATTGATGTTCTGAAAAAAACGGAGGAACAGTTACGGAAGGCTGAAGCCCGCTGGAAATTTGCCATTGAAGGAACCGAACAGGGATTATGGGACTGGGACCTTTCTACAGGAAAAATATTTTTTTCGAGGCAATGGAAAACTATGCTGGGGTATGAAGAGGATGAGATTGGAAACACCCTGTCGGAATGGGAAAAAAGAGTTCACCCCGATGATCTGGATAAAGCATTGAAAGACGTTGAAAGGCATTTAAAGGGGGAAACCGAAATGTATCTGAACGAGCACCGTTTGCAGTGCAAGGATGGCTCCTACAAATGGATACTGGACCGGGGGAAGGTGATTGAGTATGATAGCAGCGGAAATCCCGTCAGGATGATAGGTACCCACACGGATATTTCCGAGCGGATAGAAAAGGAAAGGTTACTGCAGGAAAAAGAAGCAATTTACCGGTTTTTGTTTGAACACAATCCTGCACCCATGCTGATTTATGAAAAGGGGACCCTGCAGATGCTGGCTGTAAATGAAGCTTTTGTAAGAAACTACGGGTACCAACCTGATGAAATTTCCGGCATGCGTTTAACTGACTTATATCCTGAAGAAGAGAAAGAGCCTATGCAGAAACTTGCAGAGCGCCTGAAAGGATATGCTTTTGCCGGTGAATGGCATCACCGGAAAAAAGATGGTACTCTGATTACCATACTTGCCCATTCGCATGATCTGCTGTTTGAAGGCAGGTCAGCCAGGGTAGCTGTGATCACTGACATCACCTATCTGAAAAAAATCGAACAGGAACTTACCAATGCCCGCATCAGGGCTGAAGAAAGTGACAGGCTCAAGACAGCTTTTCTCGCCAACATGAGTCATGAAATCAGAACACCCATGAACGGGATTATTGGTTTTTGCGAACTGCTAAATGATCCTGAAATCACCCCATCCAAACAAAGGGAATACATCAGTATCATTCGAAACAGCAGTTACCGATTGCTGGGCATCATCAACGACATTATTGACATTTCTAAAATTGAAGCAGGACAGGTTGTTATCCGCAAAGAAAAAGTCGAGTTGGTTGCATTGCTCGAAGAAGCTGTCAGGTTTTTCGAAAATGAAGCAAAGAAGAAAAACCTGGTCCTTCGATCGAATTATTCTCCTCTGACGAAAAAGTTGTTTGTAGTTGCTGATAGAACTAAGCTTTATCAGGTAATATCAAATCTGCTGAAAAATGCCATTAAGTTTACCACGGAAGGAAGTATTGAAGCAGGCTTTGAAGAAAAAAACAATGAAATAGTTGTTTTTGTGAAGGATACAGGAATAGGAATTGACAGAGAAGACAGGGAACGGATATTTGAGCGTTTCCGGCAGGGAGAAAATACAAGGATTAACCATTATGAAGGAGCAGGGCTTGGATTATCCATCAGCAAGGCATTTGTAGAAATGATGGATGGAAGGATATGGGTTGAATCCGAAAAGGGCAAGGGTACAACATTTTACTTTACTTTGCCAAAATTCGAAAGCTGATCCATCTTGCACTTTGGAATCAGGAAGAGATTTTAACCCCTTGCGCATTTTAATTAACTGTGCAAAATGCCACAGAGGCCGCTTTCACTGCGTTTCAGCGGGGTTAACCCGGATGCCAGCACCCAAGGCCCACCCACTGCGCATTAGTTCGCTTTCGCATCTGATGCGTAATCCGGGTTAAACCGGCCGCTTTCACTGCGTTTCAGCGGGGTTAACCCGGATGCCAACGCCCAAGGCCAACCCACTGCGCATCAGTTTGCTTCGCTCCTGATGCGCAATCCGGGTTAAACCGGCCGCTTTCACTGCGTTTCAGCGGGGTTAACCCGGATGCCAACGCCCAAGGCCAACCCACTGCGCATCAGTTTGCTTCGCTCCTGATGCGCAATCCGGGTTAAATATCCCTGATGAGAATGTTTTCAGGGGCGTTTTCGATTGCTTTCAAAAAACTTTCCTGAATGGAGGTAATTCTTTTCAGTTCGCG
>JAAYUG010000081.1 GCA_012517825.1 Bacteroidales bacterium
ATATATTCCGCAATCATTGCGGAACAATAAATAATAAAATTTGGAAAAGAAAATAAAATGTTACAACCATGATAACAACTGATTATACTGATCACATTGACCGCTTTCTGAGCGGGCAGATGGAGCCGGAAGAAGATCAGTGGTTTCGAAAAGAGCTGCTGAAAAATCCGACGCTTGAGCACGAACTGATCTTTCATCAGAACATGAAAGAGGCCATTTTGGAGGAAGATGTTCTGATGTTGCGTGAGGTTCTCGAATTTGCGCATCATAATTATGAACAGCGCAAGGTTAAGGAACATCCTGCTGTTGCGCGGGGGCCGAAGAAACGGTTGCTGGTGGCTGCAGTGATAGCTGCCATGCTGGCTACCGGATTTCTGGCCTGGTTTATAGCCGGACGAAATGTAAGCAACCGGCAGTTGTACGATATGTACTACAAGCCGTACAAGGTGACAATGAATGTTCGTAGCGCCACGGCCGCGCAGGACAAGCTGTTGCGGGATGCTCTTGTATTGTACGAAAAAGGATCATTTGCTGAAGCGATTCCCTTATTCGAACAGGTTTTGCAGAAAAACAAGCTGAACCATGCAGCCAGCCTTTATTCTGGTATATCCTACATGGAACTGCAGAATTATCATGCAGCGGCTTTAGCCTTTCAGCGAATTATGGATGTGAAAAACAATCTGTACATTGAACAGGCGGAATGGTATGCAGGATTATGCTATCTGGTAGCCGACAACAGGGATAAAGCCGTAAAACAATTCAGCAAGATTGTTGCCCGTGACGGATATTACCGGAAGCAGGCCGAGGAAATTCTCAACAAGATCAAATAATTTCTGAGAAGATTAATAATATAGGTGTATCTGTTTAGGAATGATATCATGATCCGTAAGCCGACATATGAGGAACTGGAGCAGACGCTGGCGCATCTGATGGGAGAACTGGAGGCGGTTTCGAAGCAGGCCGGGGAACTAAAACGTTCCTTCCTGTCGATGATTTCCCATGAGATGCGCACACCGCTTCATGCTATCCTTGGGTTGGCTGAGATCATGGCGACTACTGATCTGACCCAGGAGGAGAAGGAAGAATACGTAACGCAGATTAACCAATGCGGAAACAATCTTCTTCAGGTGGTTCAGAATATGATTGACGCAGCCATGCTGGAAGCAGGGGATGTCAAACTTTGTGCTTCGGCGTGTGTTGTGGCGGATATTATGGATGAAGTATATCAGTATTTTAACCTTGAAAAACGCAGGCAGGACAAATGGGCTATTGCTCTGCTCAGGTCTGTTTCCCTGCCTTCCAATGATTTTACCATCATCAATGATAAGGAGAGGTTAAAGCAGGTACTGGGGAACCTGCTGGATAACGCCCTGAAGTTTACTGAACGGGGTGTTATTGAACTAGGATGTTATATACCACAGGAACAAACCATTCGTTTCTTTGTTAAGGACAGCGGTGTGGGGGCAGACCCCGGAAATGTGCAGCAGATTTTCGGGTTGTTTGCAAAAGCCGCTCCGACGAAGGAGAAGTTGTTCAACGGTACCGGCCTTGGATTGACTATTGCGCGCGGGCTTGTTGAACTGATGGGAGGGAAGATCAGTGTGTTCCGCAATGAATTGGGCGGATCCACCTTCTGTGTCGATTTACCCTTTAAAATCGATAAACTTTCGGCGCAACCCGACCAGCTCCTGATGTCGTTAAAAAAAAATATCGCCTGACAGGTGACGGGTTATAAGCAGCAGTTTCCCGTCACTTGCCGGTGATGAAGTCCGGATAAAACCAACGAATGATAAATGGCAGCAAACAAAAAGCAGCAGCAGAAAATAAGGCAGTTTAAAACAGGCAGTTTAAAAAGGGCATAATTTTTTTAAGATTTCCACTTAATTTGTATCTTACAGGCACCTTCGCAAGAGGTGCCTTTTTTGTGAGAATATGGCGCGATTTCCGTTTTACCAGCAGCTTGATTCCATGGATTGCGGGCCCACATGCCTGCGAATGATTGCCCGATACTATGGGAAAACATATGCCCTGCAGACTTTAAGGGATGCCTGCCACATTACAAGGGAAGGTGTTTCCATGCTGGGAATCAGCGATGCAGCCGAAACAATAGGTATGCGCGCAACCGGTGTGCGGATCAGCTACGAACAATTGGCCGAACAGGCTCCCCTGCCTTGTATTGCCCACTGGAAGCAGAAACACTTTGTTGTTGTTTACAAAATTAAAAAGGACAAAGTGTATGTGGCCGATCCTGCGCTGGGTCTTGTTGAATATACACCCGAAGAATTTCGTAAAGGTTGGATCAGCACAAGAAAAGACGGGGAGGACCGGGGACTTTGCCTGCTGCTGGAACCAACTCCTGATTTTTATGCCCGGAAAGACGAAAAAATTGACAAGTCGGGCTTTTCTTATCTGCTGGCCTACTTTAAGCCGCATAAAAAATTTGTTGGTCAGCTTCTCCTGGGTCTTCTCTTCGGAAGCCTTATTCAGCTCGTGTTTCCTTTCCTTACCCAGGCACTGGTCGACGTTGGTATCAATAACCAGGATATTGGTTTTATATACCTCGTTTTGCTGGCTCAGTTGGTACTCTTCATCAGCCGCATATCGGTGGAATATCTGCGCAACTGGATATTGCTGCATCTGAGTGCCCGCATCAATATTTCTCTTGTATCAGATTTCCTTATCAAATTAATGAGTGTGCCCATCGCCTTTTTCCACTCCAGAAACACGGGTGATTTGTTACAGCGCATAATTGACCAGAGGCGCATTGAGGCATTCATGACTACTTCTTCGCTGAATGTGCTCTTTTCGCTTTTCAGCGTGGTTATTTTTGCATTGGTTCTTGCCTGGTACAACCTTGTCATTCTCCTGATTTTCCTCTTGGGCAGTGCTCTGTTTGTAGGATGGATCATGATGTTTATGAGGAAGCGAAGGGAACTCGACCAGCGGTTATTTGAACAGATGGCTGAAAACCAGAATGTGCTGGTGCAGATGATTGAAGGCATGCAGGAAATCAAACTGAACGGATGCGAGAAACAAAGACGGTGGGAGTGGGAAGAAGTGCAGGCACGAAGGTTTTATACCCAGGTAAAAAGCATGGGCCTTACACATCGCCAGCATTTCGGTGCATTTACCATTAACGAAATCAAAAACATTCTGATTACCTTTTATTCTGCGGCGGCTGTTATTCACGGTGACATGACGCTGGGTATGATGCTGGCTGTTCAGTTCATTCTGGGCCAGCTTAATGCTCCCTTGCTGCAACTCATAAATTTCTTCCATGTATTGCAGGATGCTAAAATCAGTCTTGAACGACTGGGCGAAATTCACCTGAGGAAAAGTGAAGATGAGGAACAGGGTCTGCAGTTAAAACAGCTTCCCGACGACAAAACCATTACCCTCAAAGGGGTTTCTTATCAATACGAAGGTCCGCACTCTCCCTTTGCACTTAAGGATATTCATCTGACCATACCGCACGGAAAAGTGACAGCCATTGTCGGGGCCAGCGGAAGCGGCAAAACAACCCTTGTAAAATTACTGCTTGGCTTTTTCAGGCCGGTAGAAGGCGAAATTTATGTGGCCGACACCCCCCTCCGTGATATAAATCTCCGCACATGGAGAAGCCAGTGCGGGGTTGTTATGCAGGATGGATTCCTGTTTTCCGATACAATTGCGCGAAACATCGCACTGGGAACCGAGGAAATTGATACAGACAGGCTTTTGTATGCCGTAAAAATTGCCAATATCAGGGCTGATATTGAAGAGCTTCCCCTGGCCTATAATACCAAAATCGGGGCATCGGGAATTGGTCTCAGCCAGGGCCAGAGGCAGAGGATATTAATTGCCAGAGCATTGTACAAAAATCCGCAGTATCTGTTCTTTGACGAAGCCACCAATGCGCTGGATGCGACAAATGAAAAAGTGATTGTAGAGAACCTGAATGAGGTTTTCAAAAATAAAACGGTTGTGATTGTGGCTCACCGTCTCAGTACCGTGAGAAATGCCGATCAGATCGTCGTGCTGCAGAAAGGAACAATGGTTGAAACCGGTACTCATGAAGACCTGGTGGCTCTGAAGGGAGTTTACTATCATCTGATTAAGAACCAACTGGAGCTAGGAATGGATTGAAATGTAATGACCTATGGAAGAGAATCCTATTGAAATACACAGTCCTTCGGTTCAGGAAATACTTGGACGGGTTCCTCCACGGATTTTACGTTACGGAACCTGGCTCATTATTATTGTTACCCTGTTGTTTATAGCAGGATCATGGATTTTCAGGTATCCTGACATTGTTGCTTCCCGGATCGTTGTTACCACAACCAATCCGCCGGCACCACTGATGGCAAGGACGAACGGAAAAATTGCCGAGATCAGGGTAGCCGATAAAACTTTTGTAAAGTCGGGAGAGATTCTGGCCGTAATAGAAAATCCCGCTTCCCTGCAGGATATGGAAACACTGGCTTCACTGGCCGATTCGGTTATACGAAATATCGACAGCCCGCTTGTGACCGAAATACGGTTTCCTGTTTCTCCTCAGCTGGGAGAAGTTCAGCAGGAATATGCACAGTTTCTGAAGGCATTTGAGGATTATAAATCATTTGTTTCCCTTGGTTATTACCGTCAGAAAGTTAAGTTGCTCCGGGATGAAGCGGAAAAGTATAAAATGTACATCAAACAGGTGCAGAAGCAGATAGGGATTCTTCAGCGGGAAATGCGATTGGCCGGAAGACAGTTTTCCCGCGATTCATCCATGTTCAGGCAGGGAGTAATTTCCCCCAGCGATTTTGAGAAGGCTGAGAGTGCCTATTTGCAGAAACGCTATGCACTGGAGGAGGCAGGGAGTCAGCTGACCAAAGCCAGACTCCAGCTTGCCGATGCAGAACAACAGATTCTTGATCTGCAGCTTCAGGAAGTCAAGGAACAGTCGCGCCTGAAAAATGACCTTGCTGAGGCGGCATCAAAACTCAAAGGTGCTGTTTCGGTGTGGGAGCAGACCTATGTTATCAAAGCTCCCATTGACGGACAGGTTTCGTTTAACAAATACTGGAGCATTAATCAGACTGTGACACAGGGAGACAGAGTGATGACCGTAGTGCCGGCAGGATCAACGGAAATCATTGGCAAAATTGAGCTTCCTGTGGCCAAGTCGGGGAAGGTCAAAACAGGACAGAAAGTCAATATCAAATTTGATAATTATCCCTACCTGGAGTTTGGCATGGTGCGAGGAATTGTGCGCGACATTTCGCTGGTTCCGGCAAACAATATGTACAACGTGGAAGTTACCCTTCCCGACAGCCTGAAAACCAATTACAACACCTATCTCCCTTTTAGTCAGGAAATGCAGGGTATGGCAGAAATAATAACGAACGACAGGCGCCTGCTCGAACGCATTGTTACCCCGTTGAGGAGCATAATCGACAGGCAGAGAATGCTGTCATCTAAAAAGTAATTTTTGCATTGGTTATTTGCCCCTGGGTAATGCTTACACTTTCGGTAAGATTGCGATAACAGGAAAACTGAAATGTTCCTGAAACCCTGTTATTAACCTGATCAACGCTGGACAGAGTAATAGACCCGTCGATGCTGGCATAGGCATCTTCATCCGATACCTGCAGGGAGGCTTTATACAGAGCTGCGCACTGTGCAAGTCCTTCTGCAGCAGACAACTGATATCTTCCGGGAGAGATTCCGTTAACCGTAATAATTATTGTTCTTCCGTCAAGGGAGGTGCCTGTTATTACCAGCTTCATGTTTTCAACCACAATAACCGGCATGATGCATTGCCACGCATCTCCGTTGATAAAAGCTGTCATGCGGTACATGACACTGTCTTTGCTGCAACCCAGGAAAAAAAGAATAATGAATAAGGGAAGGATACGTTTCATAGACATGCCGGAAATTTTGGTCAATGATACGAAAAAAATATCAGAGCAATTTATCCCAAGTAAGGTGAATTAACAAATTCAACCAGGCTATAGCAAAATTATTTTTAGAGGAATTCGTCAATTGAAAAACTTAATTGACGAATGGACTAACAAAATCTACTCAGATTTTATTAGCCGGGATTACCTCGATAAGTCAATAGAAACGAGTTGCATAAATGTTTTTTTGTGTTTTTATTGACTGATCCTGGTTTATATAAAAAAGGGTTGACGTCACATGCCAACCCTTTGATAGGTAAGATTTCGTTGTAAATGAGGGAAAAAGTTTTCTGAAGTATCTCCTGCTAAATAAACTGGTTAATAATTGCCTCGTACAATTCCTGTTTTCCGCTTATCTGGG
>JAAYUG010000082.1 GCA_012517825.1 Bacteroidales bacterium
GCCGGCACGGCATCAATCACAATACCCGATACCTCTTTGCGGTCGCCGTTTCCCATAACAATTCCCTTTCCAAGGATCGAATAAACCTCCGGCGTCAATACCACCTGGGTTTCCGGTTTGCGAACCGCTGCAATGGCAGTGGTATCAAAATGATCACGATGCCCGTGAGTGATAAGTACAATGTCAGCTTTAGGCAAAGTTGAATAGTCAGCCAGTCGGGACCAGGGATCGATATGCAGGATCGTTTTATTATACTCCAGCATGAGGGTTCCATGACCTATGAACGTAATAATGATATCACCTTTTTCGGCCGGAATGCGATCCCTGATAAAATTTTTCTGTGCCATGATGAGAATATTTGTTAAAACAAGGAGAATTATCAGGAAGGTTTTTTTACTCATAACTATATGGTTTCAAAATGGTTAATAAATATACCATTTTTTCTGATACCTTCATCATCCTACCAGACAAAAAAGAGAAAACTATCTATAAGGCGTAAAGTGCAGAGCGTAAGGCGAAGAGCAATTGGCGAGCAGCGAACAGCAAAAAAGATCCAGCACACCCTCTGCACGCACCCTCAACCCGGCGCATAACGAACATTATAAAAAAACTCCTGTTCTTTCCCGAACTTGGCTTATTTTTACAGTACTGTTTTCTCCTTTCAATTTTTTACCATGAAACGATTCCTTCTCCTTTCCATGCTGGCGTTCTTCCCGGTGCTGTACTCGAGCGCCCAGGAAGAAAAACTGATTATCCTGCATACCAATGACCTTCACAGCCGGCTCAACGGCTTTTCCCCTGAAGCGGAATACAGCCCCTTCAGCCTGAATGACGACCATACCCTGGGCGGTTTTGCCCGCCTGGCAACCCTGATTCAGCGGGAAAAAATGCGTTCGGGAAATTCCCTTCTGGTGGTGGATGCAGGCGACTTCCTCATGGGAACCCTTTTTCAGAATCTGGAAGAATCTTCGGGATTCCAGCTCCGCCTTATGCGTGACATGGGCTACGATGTAGTCACGCTCGGAAACCATGAATTTGACTTCGGCCCCATGGCCATGGCCCATACCATACAAAATGCCGTTCACGACGGTCCCATCCCGAAAATTGTCTTTTCCAGCCTTGACCTTAAACCCGGAGACAGCGTCACCAGGGCCTTTAAAAAACTTTTCGACCAGCACCTGATCGAAGGATGCCACGTTGCCGAAGTGAACGGCCTCCATGTAGGCTTCTTCAGCCTGCTGGGCAAGGATGCCGTCAGTGTTGCCCCCGCTGCCCGGCCGTTGCAATTTAAAGATCAGATTAAGACGGCCAGGGAATATGTAAAATACTTGCGGGAGGCTCAGAAAGCCGATCTGGTTATCTGCCTTTCCCACAGCGGAGTTAAACTTATGCCCGATGGGACCTGGGGAGGTGAAGACGTGGAACTGGCCCGCAAAGTGCCTGGAATTGACGTCATCATCAGCGGGCATACCCACACTTACCTCGAAAAGCCTCTTGTTATCAACAACATACCCATCGTGCAGACCGAATGTTACGGCATGTACCTGGGGCGACTCGAACTCACCCTCCGCAACCGCAAAGTTGTTAATACAAGCTACTCCATCTTTCCTGTCAATGATACCATTCAGGGCGACTCTCTCATTCAGGCACGCATCGATGCCCAGGAAAAACGGCTGGAAGAGCGTTTTCTGAAACCCGCAGGACTTACTTATAAAATGCCCGTGGTGCAGACGTCTTTCCCTCTGTTCTGCCGGCAGGAAATCCATCCCGAAACCAGCAACCTGGGAATGCTGATTGCCGACGCCCTGCATGCCTACATTAACGCACACGATTCCCTCGGGGCTGACATTGCCATGTTCTCGGCCGGCATGGTGCGCGACCAAATCGAACCCGGAATGAAAGGCATTCAAACAGTACCCGATATTTATAATACGG
This sequence comes from Bacteroidales bacterium, assembly GCA_012517825.1. Classification (NCBI taxonomy): domain Bacteria; kingdom Pseudomonadati; phylum Bacteroidota; class Bacteroidia; order Bacteroidales; species Bacteroidales bacterium. Next base: position 1,936 of record JAAYUG010000082.1, read on the forward strand.
TCTGCCTCGGCCGTGGTAAAGACGGAAGCCCGGGATACCCTATGGCCCGGGTCTATGTTACCGGAAAGGAACTGAAAGGAATTCTGGAGGTTCTGTACATTGCTCCGTCCAGCAGTTCCGACTACTACATCTATTTCGGCGGCCTCAGGGCAAAAGCCGATCCATCCAGAGGCCTCCTCAGGAAAATCGTCGACATCCAGGTGGGTGACGATGTACACGGATTCCGCAAAGTGGACGTTTCGCGGAAAAACAAAACTCTGTACAGCCTCACAGCCGATTCGTACATGCTCGAATTTGTCAGCATCATCGGAAAGATGAGCAAAGGACTGGTACGCGTTAAAATCAAAAACGAAAAGGGAATCCCCATCCGTTCCTTCAACGAAACCTTCATCGATGCCGATCCCTCCACCCCCGGACTTCAGGAAATGAAAGAATGGCAGGCCATGATATGGTACCTCCGCCAGTTCCCCGATACCGACGGCAACGGAATTCCCGATATACCTGACAAGTACCGGACCGGAAGCCCCAGACTTTACAAAATCGAGAAGAACTGAAAGGACTGAACCATAAAAGATGAACCCCGAAGAAAGCAAACGGCAATTTCTGGAAGAATTTCTGGCCCAGGTAGCCCGCGACAGCACCCTCATGAAACCGGAGGAATCTTCCTACGCGGTGCAGGACCTTACTGCCGTGACCCCCGATGATTACCCTCCGGTTGAAATAACCGAAGATATTCAGCGAAAAATCGATGAAATTTCAGCTATTGCCCGTTCCATCGAAACCCGGCCTGCTCTGTCAGAACCTTCCCTTCCCGATAAGCCGTTCCGTATCGATTACCGGCGAAATCTCAATCCTGCTCAGCTCGCCGCCGTCACCACCACCGAAGGGCCTGTGCTGGTAATCGCCGGCGCAGGAAGCGGAAAAACCCGCGTCATCGTTCACCGGGTAAGCTACCTCCTTGAACTGGGCGTTGACCCGTCCGACATCCTCCTGCTTACCTTCACCCGCAAAGCAGCCAAAGAAATGCTCGACCGCGTGCAGGAACTCCTCAGCGACGCCCGCGTCGGTAAAGTAATGGGCGGAACTTTCCATTCCTTCGCCAACCACATCCTCCGCAAATACAGCAACCTCCTCGGCCTTCCTCCCAACTTTACCATCCTCGATACAGGCGACTCAGAAGATACCATCGACCTCCTGCGCAGTGAGATGAAGCTCGATAAAACCGACAAAGCCTTCCCCAAAAAGAACCGGATCTACGAAATCATTTCTTCCGCACGAAACCGCAATAAAACAGTCCGCGAAATCATCCAGACCGACTTCTCGGGCCTGATGAAGTATGCCAGAGATATCGAAATGCTCTTCGACGGATACACCCGGTACAAGAAAATCACCGGCACCTTCGATTATGACGACCTGATGGAAATCCTCCGGAACGCCCTGCGCGACCATATCCCCTTCCGGAAAAAAATGCAGCAGGAATACCGGTACATCATGGTCGATGAGTTTCAGGACACCAACATTCTTCAGAAAGAAATTGTTGACTTCCTCGCCGCCGCCCACCGCAACATCATGGTGGTCGGAGATGATGCCCAGAGTATTTATGCCTTCCGCGGAGCCAACTACGAGAACATCCTGCGCTTTCCCCAAACCTATCCCGACTGCCGGGTAATCCGTATTGAGCAGAATTACCGCAGTAATCAGACCATCCTCGACTTTACCAACGAAATCGTTAAAAACGCACGCCTCGGCTACCGCAAAAACCTTTTCTCGGCCAACACACGAAAGTTCCTGCCGGTCATCAGAAAATTTTACGACCAGGAAGAGGAAGCTGTATTTATTGTTTCCAAAATCCTCGAACTCCGCGAACGGAATATATCGCCCGGTGAAATTGCCGTGCTTACACGGGCTGCCTGGCACTGGCAGTTCGTGGAAATGGAACTGCGGAAACGCAATATCCCTTACGTTACAGTGGGCGGTCTCGCCTTCCATGAGAAGATGCACATCAAGGACATGATCGCCTACCTGAAAGTCCTCCTCAATCCGTATGATGCCATTGCCTGGCACCGGATCCTGAAACTTCTCCCCGGGGTGGGACAGGTGTCGGCTACGGCTATCATCCGCGATATCCGTCAGCACGACGGAAAAATTCCTCTGGGAGAATATGAAAAAAAGAAGTTTTTCGAACCCCTGAAGGAACTGATGGAAACCCTGAACCGTGCCGCCGGCGAACACCTGTCAGTAGCCGCCAGAATCCAGATTATCCGCGATTACTACTCCCCCATCCTTGCTTCAATGGAAAGCGATGCCCAGGTAAGAATGCTCGATATTCACGTACTTACAGAAATGGCCGCCAAATATGAAAAGCTCGAGAAGTTCCTGAGCGATTTCACCCTCGAACCTCCTTCCCGCAGTTTTGCCGGTGCCCCCACCCCCCTCATTGACGAAAGCGAAGACAAACCCGTAACCCTCTCCACCATTCATTCGGCCAAAGGTCTTGAATGGTATGCCGTCTTCATTCCCCATGCCCTCGACGGACTCCTGCCTTCATCCCGTGCCCTGAAAAACCTCGAGGAAGTAGAAGAAGAACGGCGCCTTTTCTATGTGGCCTGCAGCCGGGCAAGGGAAGAACTTTACATTACCATGCCTTCGTTTGTCCGCAGTTACCAGGGATTCTGCTCCTACCCCTCCCGCTTTCTTGTTGAAATCGACAGAAATAAATATGAATATTTATAAATAAGTACATTTTTACTTATATTTGTTCAACCATCAAAAACTACACCTATGGACCGGCGAACCTTTCTTACCGCCTCAGCTGCTGCAGCAGCTGCTTTAGGCACAGGCTGCCAGGGGAAAAACGAACTTCCCCGGCGCGAGTACAAAAACGGAATTAAACTTTCCGTCATTGGCTTCGGTGGTATTGTGGTAGTTGGAATGGAACAAAAAGATGCCAATAATACCGTGGCCGAAGCATGGGATAACGGAATCAATTATTACGATGTTGCTCCTTCGTACTGGGACGGAGAAGCGGAAACCAAGCTGGGCGAAGCGTTGAAACCTTATCGTAAAAAAGCCTTTCTTGCCTGCAAAACAACCCGGCGCGACGCGGAAGGTGCTGCGCGGGAAATGGAGGAAAGCATGAAACGCCTGCAAACCGATTATTTCGATCTTTACCAGCTTCATGCCGTTACCTCCATGGAAGACGTGGAAAAAATCTTCGCCCCTAAAGGAGCTATGGAAACTTTTCTTAAAGCAAAGCAGGAAGGAAAAATCAGGCACATCGGGTTTTCAGCCCATTCGGTTGAAGCTGCCCTGGCACTGCTCGACCGGTATTCCTTTGATTCGGTTCTCTTTCCCATCAACTTTGTTTGTATAGCCCAGGGAAATTTCGGAAAACAGGTTATCGAAAAAGCCATGGAAAAAGGAGCCGCACGGCTTGCCCTCAAAGCCCTGGCACATCATCCGTGGCCTGAAAATATGAAAGAGGAGGAAAGACCTTACAGGAAATGCTGGTACCAGCCCGCCGACCAGAGGGAACTGGCTGAAAAAGCCCTGCGTTTTACCTTATCCCAGCCGGTAACCGCTGCAATTCCCCCGGGCGAAGAACGCCTCTTCCGCCTTGCCGTCTCCATTGCCAAAGATTTTACTCCCATGACGGAAAAGGAACAGCAGGAACTGCTGGCATCAACCGCCGGAACAGCCCCTCTTTTCAGGTATCCAGCCTGAATAGCTGAAAGGAAACCTACGGTTTCATACACCATGCATTTTCACTCATTGCCTGCAGACTTACTTCTTTAATTTTATTAACTTTCCGGAACAATTTTTGTCTTCATACGTATATACTTACGATTCAATCCATAAATCAAACCTTTTCTATGAAAAGAGCCGTTGTTTCCTTTCTCATGCTTGCCCTTGCAGTAGTTCTTTTCGGGCAGGCCGAAGTATATAACATCATTAAAGTGGATGGGGAAATCATCAATCGTTCAACCGGAAAACCTCTCACTCCGGGCGATGTAATTAAGCCTACTGATCAGCTGGAATTTAAAAGCAATTACGCCATGGCCATCGCCATCAGCAGCACGAGAGGGAAGTTTACCATCCGGCTCCCGGAACAGGACCAGGACCTCTTCGATAATTCCCAGTTGCTGGCTATGGCAAACACAGCCGCCTCTCCCATAGAAAGCCGTGCCCAGCTGAGTGTTCGGGCCGTCGGCGTTATGGAAGTCAAAGACCTCAAAAAATACCTTGGTACCGATAACTTTTATATCCTCGGCGATAAACTTTCGGTCAGGCTGAGCAAAACGTTCTACCCCCTCGACGAAAACAACTTCATTGTACTCACTTACCAGGGAAAAGATAAAACCGTTTCCAAGAAGCTGGGATTCACAGGTCAGACAATCGATATTGACAAAAATCAGATTGTATCTTCCCCCGAAGACCTCGTCAATGGCACCACGCTTCCGAAAGTATCGGTTTTCAAATACGATAACCTGAAGAAATCTTCTTCCCTCATCACCCAGGTAAACCTTGTTTTCCTCAATTCCGACCAGGTGAAAAAAGAATTTGAAGTCATCATTCCCCTGCTGAAGGAAGACAAAAAAAGCAGAAGCGAGGCCGCTGATTACCTGAGAAATTACTTCTACGACATTTACGGAGCAACCGACCCGGATGCCTTGTTCCTCCTTGTTAACATGGCATTGAAAGATTACAGTTCCTGACCATCCTTCGGATAAACCCTGCCCCGATCGCTACATTCCCTGTATAGCTGCCAGACAGTTTTATCGAATACCGGATGAACCAGGGCAGGGTGAACTTCGATGAGGGGAATCAGACAGAAATTTCGCAGATGAAGCCTTGGATGCGGAATCATGAGCCCCTCTTCCTCGATAATGTCATTTCCGTAAAAAAGGATATCAATATCGATGGTGCGGGGGGAGTTTTGTTCATTACTGCGAACCCTTCCCAGCATTTTCTCGGTTTCGAGGCATGTATCCATAAGTTCCCTGGCGGTTTTTCCGGTTTCGATCACAACCAGCTGGTTCAGAAATTGCTGTTGATCGGCATTGCCCCATGGATCAGAGACATAGATTCCGGAAAGGTATATAACCTTACCCGCCCTTCTGGCTATCTCTTCCATGGCTTTTTGCAGATTTTCCTCCCTGTTGCCCAGGTTACTCCCTGTCATTAAATGAGCTATAGGCATAAACTGATTTTCCTGAGGCAAATGTAACGAAGTTATTATTTATCCGGTGAAAAGGCTTTGTCCTTCGCAGAAATGGTCCGTCAAACCATCCGACCGGACTCATTATTCTATATAAGGAATCAATGGAAAAATATCGCAACGTTGAGTTCAGAGCCTAAAACGCAGAGAGAAGTCATGAACTCCGTTTCTTTACGCTTTACGCTCAGTTACAGGGTTCCATAGTTCCAATGTTCCAATGTTCCAGAGTTCCAAAATTCAAGCGTAGAGCGTAAAGCATAGAGCGTAAAGAGGAGTATTGGGTTTAGAGTGCAGAGCATTTTTTAATTAGCGTAGAGCGTATAGCGAATGGCAAAAGATCTTTCCATTTCCCCGTTAGGGGATGAAGGACAATAGATTGAAGGATCAAAAACCAACAAATTCCCCGTAGGGGATTAAGGACAATGGAATCGAGGTTCCAGTGTTTCAGGGTTCCAATGTTCCAGAGTTTCAAGGATTTCTGATTTCCCATTTCCCATTTCCCATTAATGTGTTTTAGCTCTCGTAGCGTAATCTCTTATAGGAAATTGGAAATAGAAAATTCTCGGGGATTTTTGATTTGTGCGTTGTGATTTCTGATTTGTGATTTAATGGGTTTGTGTTCCAAATCAAAAATGACAATTCAAATTGAACCTTGGAACCATGAAAGTGAGCGTAAAGCCCTGAGCGCAGGGCGAACAGCAAGCAACGAAATCCTCACCACTTAATGCATAATTGCACTGAAATACATATCTTTGGTACATTGATACCTCAAGCAATATGAAAACATTCCTGAAAATGCTCCTGGCCACCATCGTCGGAGGCCTTGTTGTTGTTCTGCTCGTATTCTTTATCTTCATGGGAATCCTGGGAATCATAGCTACCTCTTCCCGGCAGCCCGTTCAGGTGAAACCCAATACTGTCCTTCTTCTCAATCTCAACCAGACCATTACCGACCGGAGTTCGAAAAATCCCCTTGAAGGATTTTCATTCCCCGATTTCAAACCCTCTCCGGCTCTCGGCCTGAACGATATTCTGGCCTCCATCAAAAAGGCAAAAGATGACCCCAACATCAAAGGCATCCTGCTCGACCTGACGGTTATCCCTGCCGGCAACTCAACAGTCGACGAAATCCGGGAAGCACTTACCGACTTCAAAACCTCCGGCAAATTCGTCATCAGCTATGCCGATTCCTACCTGCAAAAATCCTATTATCTTGCTTCGGCCGCCGATAAGGTCTACCTCAACCCGGCAGGAAATCTGCTGTTTGTCGGCCTCCGCGCCGAAGTGATGTTCTATAAAAACATGCTCGAAAAAATCGGCGTGGAACCCCAGATCATACGGCACGGAAAATTCAAAAGCGCTGTGGAGCCTTTTATGCTTGACAAAATGAGCAAAGAAAACCGGGAACAGCTTTCTGTTTTTCTGAACTCTGTATGGCAGCATATGCTGGAAAAAATTTCAGAGGCGCGCCATATACCGGTGGAAGAGCTCAATGCCATGGCCGACGGACTAAAGCTTCGTACAGCACAGGATGCCCTTCAGATGAAAATGGTGGACAGCCTTATTTATCGCGACCAGCTTCTGCTCCTGCTCGACAGCCTGTCAGGAAAAAAACCTGTCGGTAAACCGGAACTGTTGTCCATTGCCTCTTACATAAAAGCACCTGCCGTGAAACCCCACAAATTCGTGCGGGAAAAAATTGCCGTTGTGTATGCCTCGGGAGAAGTTGTTTCCGGCGAAGGACAGGAAGGCTCGGTAGGTTCCGACAGGATTTCGGAAGCTATCCGCAAGGCGCGGAAAGATTCGCTGATAAAAGCCATTGTGTTCCGTGTCAATTCACCCGGAGGAAGCGCCCTGGCATCGGAAGTTATCTGGAGGGAAGTTAAGCTGGCCGCAGAAACCAAGCCAGTGGTGGTCTCTATGGGCGATGTTGCCGCTTCAGGAGGATATTATATCGCCTGTCCGGCCGGAACTATTGTCGCAAATCCCACAACCATTACCGGATCTATCGGTGTATTCGGGCTTTTGCTGAATGCAAAACCTTTACTGGAAAAGAAAATAGGGATAACCACTGATGTGGCCCGCACCAACAGCTATAGCGACTTTGGCTCTTTTTACCGCCCTCTTTCGGAAGCAGAAAAAGAAGCTCTTCAGACCGAAATTGAATTCATCTATTCCACCTTCGTCAGCCATGTGGCCGAAGGCAGAAAAATGAAATACGAGTCTGTTGATTCCATTGGCCAGGGAAGAATCTGGAGCGGCCTTTCCGCTTCCCGACTGGGACTTGTGGATGAACTGGGTGGACTGGAAAAAGCCATCCAGCTGGCCGCCCGGAAGGCAAACCTCAGCGAATACCGCGTGGTAAACCTCCCCGAACTGGAAGACCCGCTGACCCAGCTGATGAAAATGCTCTCTGAAAATACTTCTGCCAAAGTTCTGGAAAAAACCCTGGGCGATTCCTGGCCGTTTTTCAGAGACCTGAATCAGATCCTGTCCATGCAGGGAGTTCTTGCCCGAATGCCTTTCAGCCTGATGATTTACTGATAAGCATTTGCTAAAACGTCGGCAATTGCCCGCCATTCATAACGAATTGTTACCCGAAACACGCACCGGCCCATGCTCCGGCACCTGAGAAAATACCTTCTGCCCTTTGCCCTGATGTACGGCCTCGTCGTAAGAATACGAAATTTTCTGTACGACATGGAAATTTTGCGTTCCGTAGAATTCGACATCCCCGTAATCGGCGTTGGCAATATTACTGTCGGTGGCACCGGCAAAACTCCCCAGGTGGAATACCTCGTCAGGTTTCTCAAAAAACAATACCGCACTGCCGTGCTGAGCAGAGGCTACCGGCGACTTTCGGGAGGCTTTGTGTCGGCCTCTCCGGATGTGACAGCGGCCCAGATCGGTGATGAACCGCTTCAGATTTACAGAAAATTCCCCGACATTGATCTTGCCGTTGATGCCGACCGGATCAGAGGAATCCGGCTTCTGCTGGAAAAAAACCCTTCCCTTGAAGTAATTGTTCTCGACGATGCCTTTCAGCACCGGAGGGTCAAACCCGGACTGATGATCCTGCTGATCGACCACAACCGGATGATTACCGATGACCTGCTTCTGCCGGCAGGAAATCTGCGCGAACCGGTTTCGGGAATCCAGCGCGCACATATTATTATTGTTACCAAATGTCCTCCCGACATGAAGCCTGTTGACTGCAGAATCATTGAATCAAAACTCCGCCCGCTCACCCACCAGAAGGTCTTCTTTTCCTTTCTCCGCTATGGCGATCTGCTGCCTGTTTACAAAAATGCCGCCCCAGCTCTGCCTCCTGAAAAGCTCAAAGCAAAAAATGCACACGTATTCCTGGTTTCAGGAATCGCCAACCCGGCACCGCTCGAACACTTTATGGAACAATACGCCGCCAGGCTTACCCGCTTCGTTTTTCCCGATCATCACCGGTATTCACCCCGCGATCTCATAAAGATCTTCAAAGCATACGACCAGTCGGACGCCCCGGAAAAGTACATTATTACCACTGAAAAAGATGCTATGCGCCTGCAGGCACTGAACGACATTGATGATGACATCCGCAGGCGCTTCTATTACCTCCCTGTTGAAGTCGGATTCTCCGGAGAAGATGAAAAGCTTTTTCAGAAAGAAATTACCGGATTCATTCACCGTATGCAGCAGAGCCGCATTATCAGCACCTACCGGAAGTAAACAGGCTCCCTGCCGGGCTTCATCTTCTGCCCGGAATGTACAACACACAGGCCTTCCTGAATTCTTCGCTCCGGCCCTGCAGATCCCACCGGCGTATCAGAATAATGTAAATGCCGTTATAGCATAAATTTCCGTTGTCGTTCGTACCGTCCCAGAAAATCCTTGAAAACGTTCCTGCCAGCCTGCTTTCTGCCAGATGACGAACCGGCCGGCCCGACATTTCAAATATTCTGACATCAGTTACCCACCCCGGATGATCATCGGTAAAACCTATTTCCAGCAGATCGTTCATGCCGTCATTATCTGGCGAAAAAACTTCAGGAGAAACCCTAATCTTCTCCCCTCCATTCAATGAATCAGTGTACTGGGAATTTTTGCGGCCCGGGGTGGCATAGCCTTCAAGCGACGAAGCCGAATGCCAGCTCATTGGGTCATCCGAAGGTGCTGAAGGATGAATCCTTTCAAGCGCTACACCCTTCGGACTGTGCAATAAGGCAAACTGCATGTCATCCGACCAGGAAACGGCGTCAACCACCTCCATTCCCCTGTTAAGAATGGCCATACGGCCTCCGCCGTCATTCAGCGCAGGCATGCTCTCCATTTCCACGCACGACCAGGTAAAAGGCAACCTGTAGGCAGCAGAAAGCTTCCGGCAATCACGGCAAATAACGAGATAATCGTCAGGGAAGATTATCCGCGGTGAGGCAGAGATCACTTTTTTTGATTGAAATTCCTCTGTTCCCTCAGAATAAATTGCAAGGTACAGTTTCGCCAGATCAAACGGCCGGGAGGAATTGTTGTAAAGCTCAACATATTCCGTTGACGAATCGTCAGGATGATACATGATTTCGTTGATGACAATATCTCCGGGGGCCGGGTCAGACGGAACGGCAAAACGAACCGAGCGGTCAAGTGAAGCACGATTGCCGGCACAGTCACAGACATTTCGGCTCACCCGCAGTTCATAGGTTGTTCCTGCCTGAACCGGTTTGTTAAAAAACAGGCTTACTGACGAACTTTTCGGCTGGGCCTGCAATGCCTTTGAAGGAAATATCAGTTGACCGGAAGCACGGTATTGCATGGGCGCTGATGCTGACACACTGTCAACCGGTTCGGAAAATACCAGGTCAATTCGTTGTGAATCGGTAACAAAGGCGTACAGCGGCACAGGTGCTTCCCGGTCGGGATTCGATGCCGAAACGGAATTACGGTAACCGGGTGTTCCTCCGTACATACTCTTTGAAGCAATCCAGTTGGATATCCCGCCACAGGGATTCCGGATATCCACCATTTCCAGTGACCAGCCCCCGTCTTTTTTATACGAGTCCTGATACCAACGGTCGGAATATTCCACTGCATCGATCCACTCCCCTGAAGCATTCCTCAAAATGATCCGCGTACCCGTATTGGTAAGGACCGATGTGGACGAAAAGACCGGAGCAACCCGGACACTGTCGCCAAACAACTGTGCCGCATTCTTATGCGTCAGAAGAAGGTATGCCCCGGGCTCCAGCTTGTATCCGCTTAAATCGAACCTGCTACTGCCTGCTTCCATTTTCCAGCCTGTGAGGTCGGCCGCACAGGAAGAAGCATTGTAAAGCTCAACATACTCAAATTCGGGTAATCCAACCGGTGGGGAAGGATCGGCCATGATTTCAGTAATCAGAATATCGAATCGGCGAAAATGATGGTAAAAGGCAATGATTTCCGCCCTGCCTGCATTACCGGCTCTGTCGGCCATTCCTTCCAGCCTGATCTTCACTGTATCTCCGTCAGGCAGTTCCTTTTCAAACTGAAGCACAACGGCATCATTGACTGAACAGGCACTCACCTTTGCTTTCACAACCTGCCCCCTGTATTCAAAAAATGCTTGCATACTGTCAGTGGCCGCCAGATTTTCCGAGAACTGCACCCATACCTCCCGGGAAGAAATTATCCTGAACCCCGCAACAGAAGGAGGAACCGTATCGGTAATGATCCGGCCGGTTATCTGCAGATCGTCGGCCCAGAAAAGTCGGTCCTTTGTAGCAGTGTAAACAAAGCAAAAACCGGTATGCCAGGCATGCAGAAATTCAGCATCAAACGTGCCGCCCAGTGAGATAATATTCCCCGAACCATTGGTGGTATCAATGGAAATATCCCAGAAACCCGCCGCAGAGCGCTTTACCAGTATGCGCGGAGCCTTTACCGTGCCAGCAAACTGTTCCCAGTTAAAGCCCGTGTTGAAAATGTCAATGCAGGCCCCGTTTCTAAGCTTATAGAGGTGAAGGTTATCGTCGTTTCCGGTAAAATTAATCCCCACCATATACCCGTTGATTTTCCCTCCCGGTGTCATGGAGACGGCAGGAGCATCCGCAAAAAGATACCAGCCCCAGCGGTTTGACGAAGAAGGAGCATATCCATGCCTGATCCTGCAGGAAAATGTCATCTCTCCTGAATCGGGAGCAAAGGAAGGAAGGGCATGACTGATAGCGTCCGCGCCCGATTCGGAATTGTCATATACATGGTGCAGCGAAAAACAGCCTGAAATAGCTCCCACGCTGTCAGCCGACCAGCGGCCCGATACGTTTTCCAGCCATCCCGGAAGAAACCCTTCTTCAAAATCGGCCGAAAACTGGGCAAAGCCCATACTGAGCCGGAGGAGGAAAAGCAGGAAAAAATACTTTCGCATGAACTTTTTTCTGTTAATACCCGATCCTGCCGTTTTCTCGCAGGTACATCCTTTCTTTTTACTTCCTCAGTGGCTTTCTGATGGCTTTACAGATGATAACCGAAGATTTTTCACCGTAGAAAAAGCATGGAACATTTTTCAGCTTTCTTATAATTTTCCTTCTGATAAAAGGCGGTGAACCATCCGCATATCAATGTTTTTTATATCTTTACAGCTCTTATGTTATAAAACATATTTTATGAAAGTTGCTGTTGTTGGCGTAAGCGGAGCTGTTGGCCAGGAATTTTTAAAGGTGCTGGAACAGCGGAATTTTCCGCTCGATGAAATCGTTCTGTACGGATCGGCCAGAAGTGCCGGCCAGACGTATTCCTTCAGAGGAAAGCCTGTTGCAGTGAAGGAACTGAAACACAACGACGATTTCAAAGGGATTGATATTGCCCTGGTTTCAGCCGGTGCCAATGTTTCCAGAGAATTTGCCCCGACCATCACCAAGTTTGGGACAGTAATGATTGACAATTCCAGCGCATTCCGCATGGATGCTGATGTTCCTCTGGTGGTGCCCGAGGTAAATCCGGAAGATTGCAAAAACCGGCCCAGAAATATCATTGCCAATCCCAACTGCTCCACCATTATTATGGTTGTTGCCCTGAAACCCCTTCACGATATTTCTCCCATAAAAAGGATTCATGTGGCCACCTACCAGGCTGCCAGTGGTGCCGGTGCACAGGCCATGGCCGAGCTGATGGAACAGACCAGGCAGGTGCTGAACAACGAACCGGTACACATTGAAAAATTCAAATACCAGCTTGCGTTCAACCTCATCCCTCAGATCGATGTTTTCCTGGAAAATGGCTATACCAAGGAAGAAATGAAAATGTACCATGAGACCAGGAAAATGATGCACGCTGAAATCGAAGTTAGTGCCACTACAGTCAGGGTTCCTGTGCTGAGAAGCCATTCCGAAGCAGTATGGGTGGAAACCGAAAAGGAAATCAGTCTTGCCGAAGCCAGGAAAGCATTTGAAAAAGCCGAAGGAGTTATTCTTCAGGATGACCCTTCCACCTTCACCTATCCGATGCCCTGGTTCACCTCCGATAAGGATGAAGTATTTGTTGGCCGCCTGCGGAAAGACATTTCCCGTCCGAATGCCCTTACTTTCTGGTGTGTGGGCGACCAGTTGCGGAAAGGTGCTGCCCTGAATGCAGTTCAGATTGCTGAATACCTGGTTAAAAACAGGCTCTTGTAGAATGTCCTCCCAGGTTTTCTGTGCTCCATTCTATTCCAATGTTTCAATATCTGGGTACAGAAAATTGTCATAGGGATAACGTTTGCGGTGGATTTCCTTTACTTCGCGGTAAAGCAATTCTTTAAGTGTTTCGATGTTTTGTTTCTTCAGAGCTGAAATGAAAACCGCCGGGGCATTTTCTCTGGCAATCCACATTTTCTGAAGGTTTTCCATTGATTGTCCGGCCGGTTCGCCCGGGTTATCAGCAGTGCCGGCCAGATCTTCGGGTTTGTAGGCATCAATCTTGTTGAAAACCATGATCATTTTCTTATCGCCGGCCTGAATTTCCTTCAGTGTTTCCTGCACTATGGCAATTTGCTCCTCATAACCGGGATGGGATAAGTCGACCACATGCAGAAGAATATCCGATTCGCGCACTTCATCCAGGGTCGACTTAAAGCTTTCAACCAGTGAATGCGGCAATTTTCGGATAAACCCAACGGTATCGGACAACAGAAACGGCAGGTTTTTAATCACCACCTTCCTTACCGTCGGGTCAACGGTGGCAAACAATTTGTTTTCGGCAAAAACATCGGCTTTGGCCAGCAGGTTCATCAGGGTTGACTTACCTACATTGGTATAGCCAACCAGGGAAACACGCACCAGCCGCCCCCGGTTTTTGCGCTGGGTAGCCATTTGCCGGTCTATGCGTTTCAGCTCTTCCTTAAGATTGGCAATCCGGTTTCGGATAGCCCGGCGGTCGGTTTCAATTTCCTTTTCACCCGGGCCCCGAAGGCCTATTCCACCCCGCTGACGTTCCAGATGCGTCCACATCCTGGCCAGCCGCGGCAGAAGATATTCATACTGGGCCAGTTCTACCTGGGCTTTGGCATAGGCAGTATGCGCCCTCTGGGCAAATATGTCGAGAATAAGATTGGTCCGGTCGAGAACCTTTCTTCCCAGTTCCCTGTCAAGATTCCGCAACTGGGTTGGTGAAAGTTCATCATCGAAAACCACCAGATCAACCTGGTGAAAATCAATATACGCCCTGATTTCATTCACCTTCCCCTGCCCGATGAAGGTACGGGGATTCGGCGCTTCCATCCGCTGAATAAACTTCTTTACCGCCCTGGCTCCTGCTGTTTCCACCAGAAAGGCCAGCTCCTCCAGATAATCTGCCACCACTTCCTCTTCCTGCCAGGGAAAGGCAACTCCCACAAGCACGGCTCGTTCTGCCTTCCGGGCAGTAACATAATAATTCCCCATAGGTGAAATGCATATAAACTTCCGGACAAAATGGTCCGGTTAAAATCTGCGGGGCAAAGATACAATCTGCAGAAGAATTTACTTTATCAGATGCTTGTTACGGTACACAACGTCCCTCACTGCATTGGACAGGTTTTCCGTACACCTACCGATCATTTCAAAGTCGGTCGGGAAGGGAACCGGCTTGGTTTGTATTTTCTTCAATTGTTCTTCCGAAAGGGCCTTAACATCTCCAATCGCTCTGGCTGAAGTGAAGGTGAATCTTGATTCCGCCCCTATCGGCTCTTTCTTCAAAAGCCTTTTGTCGGGGTTGAGCATCATGAATTCCACTTCTCCCCTCAGGCTGACACTTTTTTCCTGAATGCTCTCAATCAGGCTGCAACTGATGGTTTTGGTCTTTTTTATCTTGATGTCATTCCCGGCCGAATCCTTCATTACATTGCCCCTTGCATCGAGCACATACTGAAATCCGTCATCCACCTCCTTCGTCACATGCTGGTCTTTTTCGGTTACCCGGTCAGGAGATATATCAATGTACAGCAAATTCACCTGGATCAGGTAATCAAAATCAATGCTCTGATCCCGGTCGGTAAGATAATATTCCACCCATTCCTGTCGCAGATAATCGGTATTGAAACTCAGAACATTGCCGATGAAATCGGGGGGCAAACGAAATTGGGTACGGTTTTCAATTTCGATCAGTGCCCTGGAAATGCCCTTCCGGCGTGCTTCAACAATCATCTGGTCCAGGTCAGGGTAGGCTCCTCCGCTGTAATCCCTTGCCTTAGTGAGTTGATACCAGGCCGTACGGTACCCTTCTTTGGTGTTTTCAGCCATCAGGCGTTTCCCGTTATTATAAAAATATTCTGCCGCACTTTTTTTGGCTGTGATCATCTCAGCATCATAATCTGTATAGGGAAGAGATACTGTGCGCCCGTCAAAATGAAGCGGATTCACAGGCCTGACCCTTTCCTGCCTGTATTTTAAGGCCGAGTACAGGCTAAACATCTCGTCATAATTGTTCGGATTGCCTTCTTCCTTCAGATATTTAATGCGCGAAAGATCCCGTTCATTCGCCAGCCGGTATGCCTGGTCAAGTTGCCGGGCACTTTCCTCATCACCGGGGTCCTTAATAAGGCTTTTGACACAACGTTCAATCACTTCATCATATCGTTGCTGGGTAAGCAGTTTCTTCCGGCTTGCACACGAGGTGAACACCAGAACCATAATGAGCAGGGTAGCCAATCTGTTCATAGGGATGCTTTTAAAATTTTCATAAAAATACGAATAATATGATATGATGTTATACCTAATAAAAAACAACAGGCAGGATGGATTTCCTGCCTGCTGCTTTGTATTTTAAAAAAACTGTTACTGCAAAACAAATACAATGGGGAAGGTAAACTGCACCTTTACCGGTTTACCTCTTTGTTTTCCCGGGGTCCATTTAGGGCTTGACATAACCACCCTGAGGGCTTCCTTATCGAGCGCCGGGTCAACGCCTTTTACCACTTTGGCATCAACTACTTCTCCCTTTGAGTTGACGGCGAACTGGACAAATACGCGGCCCTGAATTCCGTTTTCAGCAGCTACCGGCGGGTACTGAAGGTTTTTCTGGATCCATTCCCTGAAACCTTCCTGCCCTTTACCCATGAAACTGGGCATTTCTTCCACAAT
Source organism: Bacteroidales bacterium (assembly GCA_012517825.1). Lineage (NCBI taxonomy): Bacteria > Pseudomonadati > Bacteroidota > Bacteroidia > Bacteroidales > Bacteroidales bacterium. The sequence continues at coordinate 17,713 of JAAYUG010000082.1, forward strand.
GAAAAAGACTTCTTCCTCGGCTGCTTCTTCTTCCGGCTGATCGACATAATCCTTTATCTGAAAGGAAGCATTCTGGTTCACATCCGAATCTTCAATCTTCAGTTCATCATCAATATTCACATCGTCATTAACAATGTTCAGCACCTCAGTAACCTTAGGTGGCGGCGGCTGTTCAACCGGTTGCTGTTCCTGACGGGTAACCGGAATAATATCCTGTTCAACAGCCTGCTGTTCAACCTGATATACTGACTTGACATTCGAAGGCTTGGTGGTCCATTCGAAGGCAACCAGCATCAGTCCGAGTGTTATTACTAACCCCAGCTGAAGGAAAATACCTCTCTGCTTCTCAAGGTTTGCTTTATCCGATTTCTTAACTTCCATGGCATTTAGAAATTGAGGCTGTAAAGTTAATATATTTTTGCCGTTTTTGATTCACCTTCTGTCAATTTTTAAGAAGAAATGTTAAATAATACAGCCAACCTGGAAGAAGATCGGCCGGCTCCTTTCCAGGTCGGCACGAAATGATTTATCGGTTCCATAGTCTTTCATTTTTTAGGTTATCCCTTCCCGACTATTCCACCTTTTATTAATTTAAACGTAAATACAGGTGGTCTTATTGCCAAAAAAGCCTTTTGCAGGTAAGAAAAAATGTTTTAAATTTGCAGCGCATCTGTTGATGGGACTTTATTGAAAAATAACTGACATTCAACAAGATGCTACCAGGGTTCTTTCACGGGGAATTAGCTCAGCTGGCTAGAGCGTTTGCATGGCATGCAAAAGGTCATGGGTTCGACTCCCATATTCTCCACATCAGGGTATCAGTCATGGCTGATACCTTTTTTATTTTCTTTCGCTCATTTGTTTCCCTTTTATTATTTTCGGACTGATTTTTATTCTGTGGCTACTTATATACAAAGACTTATAGAGCAAGGGGAAAGTCAGCAACTTGATTTCAAGTTCGAGATCAGTGATTCCCGCAAGATTGCCCGCACGCTCTGTGCATTCGCCAATACCGACGGAGGGATTCTCCTGATTGGAGTAAAGGACAACGGTCGGATTGCCGGTGTAAGAACAGATGAAGAATATTACATGGCCGAAGCAGCCGCCCGGATGTACTGCCGGCCGGAAGTTCCTTTTATTACCGAAAAATGGACTGTGGAAGGAAAAACGGTTCTCGAAATCCGCATTCCTCCCGGTTCTGATAAACCCTACTATGCCCTCACTGACGAAGGGAAATGGCGCGCTTACCTGCGCATTAAGGACCAGAATATCCTGGCGCATCCCGTCTGGGTAAAGGTCTGGAAAAGAAAATCCAGCCCGAAAGGAATCATCATTCGCTATTCCGCTGAAGAAAAAATGCTCTTGTCGTACCTGAGGGAAAACGATTACATTACCCTGTCAAAATTTACCCGCATTGCCCGTTTGAGAAGATTTGAAGCGGAAAATATCCTTGCAAACCTCATCATTTCAGAAATCCTTGGCATTGAACAAACCGAAAAACAAACCCATTTCTTTCTGAAACCCTTATAACCCTGCCTGCAATCTATCTTACAGGGATTGCCCAGAAATTTTACTCGATCTTGGTCAGCACAGTATATCCTGTAAGCCTGCCTTTTGAATCGAAGGTCTCGGATTTTACCAGTCCTGCATTTTTACTGTAATATTCCACCCCGTGCGCACGTACCGTAAAGAGCATTTTTGCCTCACTGTCATACGAAATTTTAATGCATTCGAATGTCCCGGCCGGAGTGGAAACCGGTTCAATTGCTTCCACCTTGCGGTTACTGATCTTCGTTGTCATCTGCATGATCTGCATGCCAGATTCATTGACAATTTTCACTGACAAAACCCCTCCCTTCAGCATATCTCCCGGCTTCGGATTGGAAGGAAGATCAAGCTGGTCGCCACTCACTTCCACCTTCATGTTCTCAAAACCGGCCATGGACTCTCCGTTCATATAATTTTTCATATCAATGGTTGCCTGACCATTGACGCAATGAATGGTGTATTCATTTGAGTAAGCCTGCTCACCTTTTTTTCTGGGAGGAAATTCATTCCGGGCAGTAACCTCTATTCCCCCGGGAATTTCCCGGCTGCTCACTATTACTGTCCTGGAAGTTCCGGTTTCCTTTCCTTTGGCATCATAATGTTTCATTTCCAGAACGGTACCTGCTTTTGCAGGATAATACAAATCACAGGCCTGTGCTTTCAGCCTGGCCGGAGCAAATACCCCCGTAAAAATTGTCAGAAGCAAAAAATAAGTTTTCATACGGCTGCGTTTTTTATCAAAGGTAAAGGATAATCTGAACCTGCACCTCGCTTTCGTTCCTGATTTTTATGAAAGAAATACTACCTTTGACCAACAGGCCTGATTGCTTATCCGACAGAATAAATTTGTCCGTCTTATAAAATCAATCCGATCCATGAAAAAACAAACACTTCTACCGGCAGGAATCCTGATGATTGCAATCGTCTTCCATTTTCGGGCAATGGCACAACAACCGGTTCCTGTGGCATCAAACCTTACTGACGTTACTGTCTTCCTTAACGGAGCTCTGGTTTCCAGGGAAGGAAGCGTTTCGCTGGAGCCTGGAACCCGGGAACTTTTGTTCAGCGGCCTTCCCGCTGAAATCAATGCACAAAGCGTTCAGGTTCAGGGAACAGGGAACATTACCATCCTCTCGGTAAATTACCAGATCAACTATCTGAAAAGCCCGGAAGAAAACCAACAGATAAAAGTCCTGAAGGATTCTCTTCAGCTTCTCCAGAATATGGTGAACCTGAAAAAATCAGCCCTGACTGTCTGTGATGAGGAAGAAGCTTTTCTGAAATCCAATCGCTCCATCGGTGGAACCAATACCGGCGTTAACATAGCCGACCTGAAAGCCGCTGACGAATTTATCCGGGCCCGGTTTGCCGAAACCGGCCGCCTTCGCATCAGTCTTTCGAAGGAGATCAGCGATCTCAACGAACAGATTACCCGTATTTCAAACCAGCTGAATAACCTCAGCAACCTGAATCAACCCACAGGCGAGGTACGGGTTAAAATCATGTGCCCGTCAAAAACAAAGGCTTCCCTCCGTCTGAGTTACCTTGTAAATAATGCATCATGGACTCCTGAATACGATCTGAGAGCCGAAGACCCTTCAAAACCGGTTGAACTGGTGTACAAAGGATCCATAGTACAGAACACCGGCGAAGACTGGAACAATGTACATCTTACCCTCTCAACCGGAAATCCCTCGCTTGGCGGTGCCAAACCGGAACTGAATATCTGGTTTCTTGATTTTTATTATCCCCAGCCGGCCAGGATTCTTAAATCGGCTAAAGCTGAAGCAGTTCCTGAAACTTCTGAAATGGTTATAGAAAACGACGAGGTAGTAGCCAGAGGATATGGAACAATGCACAAATTGACTGGAACAGAGCCTGCTGTAACAGGTTCATCGTACACTGAATTTTCCGAAAACCAGACCATGGCTCTTTACTCCATCAATCTCCCCGCCACGGTGCCTTCCGACGGAAAACCCCAGCTGGTTGAGATCAGAAAGGAAAAACCGGACGCCATGTTCATCCATTATGCTGCGCCCAAACTCGATCCCGATGCATTTCTGGTTGCCAGAATTACCGGGTGGGAGAAACTGAATCTGCTTCCCGGAAATGCCAATGTATTTTTTGAAGGAACCTATACCGGACAATCCTACCTCAATCCCGGAGCTATAGGCGATACGCTCGATGTTTCCCTGGGCCGCGATAAGGGAATCAACCTGCGCCGCGAACGCATCAAAGAATTTACCAGCCGCCAGTCGTTGGGTAGTTCCCGGAAGGACACCCGGGGATTTGAGATTACCGTGCGCAACAACAAAAAAGTACCCGTGAGCCTCATGCTCCAGGACCAGATTCCTGTGCCCGTAAACAAGGATATTTCAGTCGACCCTGTTGAAATTTCAGGAGGAAACCTGGAAAAGCAAACCGGAAAAATTACATGGAACCTGAAGCTGGCTCCCTCGGAATCAAAAACCTTGCGGCTGGTATACGAAGTGAAATACCCGAAAAACCGTCAGGTGATTCTGGAATAAGCCGGCTCTTTTTAAGTCCTTCCGTGTAAGTAATATTTTTTCTGCCTCCACATCTCAGCTGAACAAAATAATAGTATAACCCTTTTTGCATTAATCTTACGATGAGAATATGTTAAGCCCGGATTGCACATCAGGAGCGAAAACGAACTGATGCGCAGTGGGCTGTCCTTGCGCGCAGGCATCCGGGCAAATCCCGCTGGAACGAAGTGGAAGCGGCCCTTGCGGCACATGGCGCGGTTTTTAGTGCGCAATGTGGATTAAGCCCGGATTGCGCATCAGGAGAGCAAGCGAACTGATGCGCAGTGGGCTGTCCTTGCGCGCAGGCATCCGGGCAAATCCCGCTGGAACGAAGTGGAAGCGGCCGATTAAGCCCGGATTGCGCATCAGGAGAGCAAGCGAACTGATGCGCAGTGGGTTAGCCTTGTGCGCAGGCATCCGGGCAAATCCCGCTGGAACGAAGTGGAAGCGGCCCTTGCGGCACATTGCGCGGTTTTTAGAGCGCAATGTGGATTAAGCCCTGATTGCGCATCAGGAGAGCAAGCGAACTGATGCGCAGTGGATTAGCCTTGTGCGCAGGCATCCGGGCAAATCCCGCTGGAACGAAGTGGAAGCGGCTATTGCGGCACATTGCGCGGTTTTATGAGCGCAATGTGGACAAACCAAAAAATGCTACTGAAAATGTTTTGCAAATTTTATGTTACAGAAGCATTAGCTTTTTTTTAAATAATTTGTACTTTCAACTTTCAGGAAGTAACCGTTATTTATTGAACCAGTTACGTTGGAAAAAATTTTTGTAAGTTTCTCAATGACAGAGAGTACCTCTCCTGCTGCAGGGAAATTTGGGCCGTCCTTTTTCAGAAGATCAGCCTTATTTTTTCTTGCACTGATCCTGTTTAATATCAGTTATGCCCAGGAATCCTCTGTTCATTCTTACCCGGCCTCCCGTTCCGTGAACCCGGTCATACTGGATGGGAAAGATAACGACCCTGCCTGGGCCCAGGCTCAGTGGGCTGACGGATTCACCCAGTACGAACCATACGAGGGCCGTCAGCCTACCCGACAAACTGCCTTTAAAATTGCCTATGACGACAACAACTTCTACGCTCTGGTCCGCTGCTTTGACCATCCCGACAGTATTCAAACCCGCCTTACCCGCAAGGACGACATGGACGGAGACCTTGCTGCCCTTCAGATTGACAGTTATTTTGATCATCGGACAGCATTTGTTTTCATGGTCAGTGCTGCCGGCGTAAAGACGGATTATATCATCAGTGAAGACGGACAAAAGGAAGATTACACCTGGGACCCCATCTGGTACGTCAAAACAACCATTGATGCCGATGGCTGGATGGCAGAAATAAGAATCCCCCTCAGTCAGCTTCGTTTCGGGTCCCAGAGCGAGCAAATCTGGGGACTTCAGGTGGTCAGGTATTTGTACCGCAAACAGGAACTTTCCCTCTGGCAACCCGTGCCGCGTGATGCCTCAGGATGGGTAAGACGCTTCGGCCGACTGGAAGGGATAAACCATATTAAACCGCGCCGCCAGATTGAAATTGCGCCTTACGTAGTAGCCTCAGCCGAAACCTACCCCGCTGAAAAAGATAATCCCTTTTCCAAAGGCAAAGACTACAGAGGCAAATTTGGGGTCGACGGTAAAATCGGCCTGACAAACAACATGATTATGGACCTGACTATCAACCCCGATTTCGGTCAGGTGGAGGCCGATCCCTCCGAAGTTAACCTCACTGCCTACGAAACCTATTTTGTCGAAAAAAGACCCTTTTTTATCGAAGGAAAAAATATTTTTGATTTCCCCGTTATCGCCGACGAAGGAAGTTCTTCAGAGGAAAATCTCTTTTACAGCAGACGCATTGGACGCCCTCCCCAGCGTAAACTGGACCTTTCTTCTGATATGTATGCCTCTGTACCCGATTATACAAAAATTCTCGGAGCAGCAAAAATTACCGGCAAAACCGCCAACGGCCTGTCGCTGGGAATACTGGAAAGTGTTACCTCAGAAGAGTATGCCGAAGTCGATTCATCCGGAATACGAAGAAAAGAACCTGTTGAACCCCTGACAAACTATTTTGTGGCAAGATTGCAGAAAGATTCCGACAGGGGGAACCTTATATGGGGAGGGATGTTCACAGCCGTCAACAGAAATACCGATCATCCGGCACTTTCTTTTCTTCCTTCTGCAGCATATTCCGGAGGCGCAGACGTTACACGTTACTGGAAAAACAAGGAATACTATGTTAAAGGCCGCATACTCTTTAGTCATATCAAAGGTTCTGCTGATGCCATGCTGGGTGTTCAGATTTCCTCAACCCACTACTTTCAGAGACCTGATATGGATTATGTCCGGTTTGATTCAGCCCGTACCAGCCTTGCCGGAATAGCCGGGCGCTTTGAAATAGGAAAGGAAGGAGGAGGCCACTGGAGATGGTCGGGGACACTCACCTGGAAGTCGCCTGGCTTCGACGTAAATGATGCAGGATATGTGCAATTAACCGACCTCATTGATGAAACAATATGGGTCAGCTACCGTATCTGGGAACCTTTCTCATTCTTCAGAAAACTCAGCCTGAATGCCAGTCAGTATTCCGAGTTTGATTTCGGTGGCAACAATGTGGTTAACGGAATCAATTTCAATCTTTCAACCCAACTGAAAAATTACTGGAATCTGTATGCCGGAATTACATTACAATCTCCAACAAGGGCTAATTATTTCCTGCGCGGAGGTCCGGCATTCCTCGTACCGCCGTCTGTTAACTCCTGGCTGCAGATTGCTACCGATCAGAGAAAAAAATTCTATGTTACCTTTCAGGATGTCAACCGCTTCGGAGGGAACCACTGGCTGCGACAGTACGATATGAGCATGGCCTTCACCTTCCGGCCCTCTGACGTCATCATGGTTTCTGCCATACCGGCTTATACATCCAACCAGCGGGAACTTCAGTACGTTGCACACAAAATCCTTGCGGCAGGTGACAGGTATGTTTTTTCTTCCGTTAGTCAGCAGATCCTGAGAATGTCCGTCCGCCTCAACCTGAGCTTTACCCCCAACCTCAGCCTCCAGTTCTGGGGACAGCCCTTCCTGGCGGCAGTCAACTATTCCCGTTTCAAACAAATTACCAACCCCCTGGCAAAGGATTACAATAACCGCTTCCGGCTGTATGATGAACATTCTGAAATATCCTTTTCCGGCGGGTATTATTTGGTTGATGAGAATCGTGACGGAAATACCGACTTTCAGTTTTATAACCCCGACTTCAACCTGAACGAATTCAAATCCAACCTCGTGTTCCGCTGGGAATATACCCCCGGATCAACCTTATACCTCGTCTGGTCTCATTACCGGGAATACAATACAGGATCAGGAAAATGGGATTTCCGGGGAAATGCCGGAAACCTCTTCTCTGTTATGGCCCATAACGTCTGGCTGATCAAGTTTTCGTACCGGTTCAGAAACTGACGGAAACCCACTATTTTCTTCCATCCTTTATCTTCCGGTATTCCAGACCTTCTGACTTGCCGAAAACCTCAGAAAAAGCCCATAGGAATAATCCGGATCTTTAAAGTAAATATCATAAAAGAAATCCCCCCGAAGACCAATGATCAGATAGGGAGATATTTGCTTCCCGATGAACAAACGGCTTACCAGCATTCTTCTGCTTTGCTGATATTGGTCTTTATCAAATGCCCATGACCAGAAGATCGGGTCACCTTTGGGCGCATAAAAGTCTTCAGCCAGCCAGAAACCATTTTCCCATTCAATTCCTGAACCGGATAAAGAAACAGAAGGGAACACCGCATACCCTTTTTTCATGGGTAACTGCGAGGTTGGCGAAACATCGGAAAATCCGATAGCTGTAAAACCTGCAGTAAACTTCTGTATGAGAGAATGATCGGTGCTGAAGGAAACATAACCCCCTCCTCCGTAATGAAACAGGGTTTGTATAGGCAGATGACTGACATCAATCTGGCCTCCTCTGTGGGTTGCCAGAATGTAAAGAGGAAACCTGATTTCCTGCCTGCCCTGCCCAATATGACCGGTCAACCAACCTGAATAACCAAAAGTCAATCGCTCCTGATTATCTTCATATCGTTCCAGAAAACGGTCCCACTGAAGCCATACATCGGAAAAGCAGGCAGGCGAAACATAACGAATCTGTATTCCATCCTCAAGTACCTCATTCAGGTTCCGTTCCGTTCCGTAAAGTGCTTCCGGCAGCCGGTGTTCTCCGGCTCCCCGGATGGTTCCGGCCATCAGACTGATCCTGTCATTTAAATTGGTCTGTAAGGAAATGACGGGAAAAATCTTCTTGACTTGTTCTTGCCCGCTGTATTTCAAAACATGAAAACCGCCGAAAAATGAAACGTGCTGGTCTGCTTTCCATTCAAGAACCGGGGTAAGGTGGATTCCGATCAGGGTATATCCTTTGTAAAGCGGGTTGAAGTACTCATTGTTCCTGAAAAAAGCGGTGGAATTCAAACGGAGGGTAAGAGCCCCGCTGTCAGACGGAGGAGCAAAATCCCCCTGCCGGAAAAACGGGTCAGATACCTGGGAGTAACCAGAAAAACTGATTAACAGAAAAAGGATAATATACGTTCTGTACATACAGCAAAAGCCATTCTCAAAGAATGTTAAAAATACTCTTTTTTCAGATTTTTCTGCTTAATTTGCCGGCTGATTTCATTCAAACTGATAACGACACGTTTATTGTCTCCGCTATATGATGAAAAAATATGCACTGATTAATAATATCACCGGCTGGGTGATATTTGCCGTTGCCGCAGTTGTGTACCTGCTTACCATGGAACCCACAGCCAGTTTCTGGGATCCGGGGGAATTTATCGCCACAGCTATGAAACAGCAGATCGGACATCCTCCGGGAGCCCCGTTCTTTATGATCATGGGAAGATTTTTCACCCTTTTGGCCGGAAATGATCTGAGCAAGGTTGCTGTGTGTATGAATGCCATGTCGGCTCTGGCCAGTGCCTTTACCATTCTGTTCCTTTTCTGGAGCATTACACATCTGGCAAGGAAAATTCTGATAAAGGAAGAATCTGATCTTTCCGCCGGAAACATTATTGCCATTATGGCTGCCGGCATGGTCGGTGCCCTGGCCTATACATTCTCCGATTCGTTCTGGTTTTCCGCAGTGGAAGCCGAAGTATATGCTACTTCCTCGCTGTTCACCGCCCTGGTTTTCTGGCTTATGTTGAAATGGGAAGAGGCAGCCGACAAACCCCATTCGCACCGGTGGCTCATTCTGATTGCTTTTCTGATGGGATTGTCCATTGGAGTTCACCTCCTCAACCTCCTCGCCATTCCGGCGCTGGTTTTTATCTATTACTTCAAAAAATACACCGTTTCGCGCTGGGGCATTGTTAAGGCACTCGGCGTCAGCATCCTCATTCTTGGAGCCATTTTGTATGTTATTATCCCTGGAATCCCCTGGCTCGCGTCCATCTTCGAACTGATTTTTGTCAATGGCTTCGGGCTCCCGTTCAACTCGGGCCTTATATTCTATGTTATTTTACTCAGTGCATTGACTATCTGGCTGATATGGCTGACCTACCGGAAAAAAATGGTGGGGTTAAATACCATCCTTACCGGCGTGGCGGTTATTCTACTCGGGTACTTTTCCTATGGAATGATTGTCATCCGCTCTTCGGCAAATCCCCCTCTGAATGAAAACAACCCTTCCAATGTTTTCTCCCTCCTTTCTTATCTTAACCGTGATCAGTACGGCGACAGACCTCTTTTTAAAGGACAGTACTATAACGCACCCCTGATTGAATCAAAACAGGGCAAAGCCATTTACACACCCATCGGGCGTAAATATGTAAAAACAAGCTATAAACCAGAATACGTCTACGATGAACGCTTTACAACCATATTCCCGCGCATGTACAGCGATGATCCTCGACATATTGAAGCCTACAAACACTGGGCAGGTATAAAAGGCAAACCGGTGAGGATTACCGGCAACGACGGAAAAACCAAAACCGAGTATGTCCCCACCTTTGGCGAAAACCTGAAATTTTTCTGGAGATACCAGCTTGGCTGGATGTACTTCCGTTATTTCATGTGGAATTTTGCCGGCCGCCAGAATGACATCCAGGGAAATGACGGCTCCATAATCGGCGAAGGAAATAAGCTCTACGGAAACTGGATATCGGGCATCAAATTCCTGGATGAAGCCCGGCTGGGACCGCAGGATAATCTTCCTTCAACGCTTGCAACGAACAGGGGAAGAAACACGTACTATCTTCTCCCTCTCCTGCTCGGTTTGGTTGGATTGGTTTACCATTACCGCCGGAATCCGAAAGATACGGTGGTTGTATTCTGGCTCTTCTTCATGACCGGAATAGCCATTGTCCTCTATCTGAACCAGAAACCCCTTGAGCCAAGAGAAAGGGATTATTCCTACGCTGGTTCATTTTATGCGTTCGCCATCTGGATAGGCTTGGGAGTTCTCGCTCTCTATGAACTGCTGCGGAAATACCTCCCTTCAGTGGCAGGTGCTTCTATCAGCCTTGCCCTTTGCCTCTTTGCGGTACCGATGATAATGGCCGCCGAAAACTGGGACGACCATGATCGTTCAGGCCGCTATACTGCCCGCGATTTCGCCATCAATTACCTTGAGTCGTGCGATTCCAATGCGGTCGTTTTTACCAACGGTGACAACGACACATTCCCCCTCTGGTACGTTCAGGAAGTGGAAGGAGTCAGGACAGACGTCCGCGTGGTAAATCTGAGCTATCTGGGTGCCGACTGGTACATTGACCAGATGAAACGGAAAGTCTATTCTTCAGATCCCCTGCCGATTCGTTTTACCAGCGATCAGTACCGGCAGGGACGAAGAGATGTTGTCTATATTGTTGAACGCACCCAGGATAAAATTCCCCTGAACGAAGCCCTCTACAACTGGCTGGGCAGTGATGACCCACGTACCAAAAGCATACCCGGGTACCAGGGATCATTCGACTACCTGCCGGCCAAAAATTTTACATTGCCCGTTGACACTTCTGCCATCAGAAGCGCAGGAATTCTTACAAGCCGCGAACTGCCCTCTATGGTGTCCTCAATCGACATCAAAATTGACAAAAACTATATCACAAAGAGCGACATGCTGGTGCTGGATATGCTGGCCACCAGCAACTGGACAAGACCTCTGTATTTTGCCGTTACTGTTTCGCGCGACAACTGGCTTGGGCTGGATCCTTACCTCAGGCTCGAAGGACTCGCCTACCGGATTGTTCCCGTTAAAGGTTCTACGGATATTGCCCGTCCCGGAACCGTTGCCGCCGACATTATGTACGACAACATGATGAATAAATTCCGCTGGGGCGGTATCGATAACCCCCATGTATACCTTGATGAAAACAACCAGAGAATGCTGCTCAATATGCGGAACAATTTTGCCCGGCTCGCTGAGGCGCTCCTGGCGTCAGGAAAAAACGATTCAGCCCGCAAGGTACTCGATCGCTGCATGGAATTGCTCCCTTCTTCCAGGGTACCCCACAACTTCTTCAGCCTGCCTCTCATTGAAATGTTTTACCGGACCAACCAGCCCGAAAAGGCCGGAGCGGTTGTCACTGACCTTCTGAAAACTCTCTCGGAAGAACTCCATTACTACTACCGCCTTAACCAGAAATTCCCCAATGAAGCAGACTATGAACGAAGACTCGATTTCTACCTGATGAGTGAACTCGATGCCTTAACAAGAAAATATGACCAGAAGGAACTGAACAAAAAAATTCAGGAAGAATTAAAGAATGTTTCCATTCTCTATGGAATTCCCAGTGAATAAGGAATGACCGATAGATGGATTCTGAAAGCTGGTATGCGGGTTTATCCCGGGGCTGTCTGGAAGCTGAATCCTGCCCGGAAAGAAATTGCCCTTACATTTGACGATGGCCCCGAACCGGAAGTAACCCCAAAAGTGCTGGACATCCTTGCACAATATGCCCTCCAGGCAACTTTCTTCTGTTTGGGAAGCAAGGCCGAAAAATTGCCTTCCATCGTCCGGCAGATCAGAGATCAGGGACATACCATCGGAAATCATTCCTACAGCCATCCCAACGGATTTCTTACCGGGTTGAAAACATACACCGCAGATGTGGAAAAAGCGCATGCAATCCTCCAGACTTCCCTGTTCCGTCCGCCGTATGGACGCATCAGACCTTTGCAGTACAAGCTCCTTTCAGAGAATTTTCTCATCATATTCTGGAATGTAATGTCGTACGATTTTCATCCCGGATTTACTCCTGAAAAATGCCTGAACCACTGCCTGCAAAACCTTGAAAATGGCGCTGTGTTCGTCTTTCACGACACCCTCAGGGCTTCCCGAAATCTCCTGACTTTTCTGCCGGTATTTCTGGATACATTAGCAAAACAGGGCTATCGGTCTGTTATACCCGGTAATGCGATCAAGTAATGTACCATTATACCACTTTCGGACTTCGTATCCGTTCAGACATCGAATTACCTGAACTCGGAGAACCGGGCAGGGAAGAAAAACCCGACCTTACCATCACCTTCAGACCTATCCCCGGCGAACTGCCGGAGGCCTTATACCGGGGAAAAAGTTTCCAGATCAGCCCCTCACAGGTACTGATCCGCATTGAACAGGTAGCCGGATACCTGGTCAGAAACGGGCAGGAAATCATTATAGACCCTTCCCATACTGCCGAAATGGATCTGGTCAGAGTATTTCTGCTCGGACCTGTCATCGGAATTGCCCTTCATCAGCAAGGATTTCTTGTTTTGCACGGCAGTTCTGTCCTATGGAACCATCAGGCCATCATCTTTGCAGGGGCTTCGGGCAGCGGAAAATCAACCATTGCAGGAGCTCTCATCCGCCGCGGCTTCCCTTTCCTGGCTGACGACCTTTGCCCCCTCCGCATGGAAAACAACATGCCCCTTTTGCTTCCTTCTATTCCCCAGCTGAAACTTATGGAAGATGTACTGCCGGAACTTGATTTTTCCCCCGAGTCCGCTGTCAGACTTTCCTCCGTCACAGCCAAATACGGCATATCCTTTGCAGAGAAAATTTCCGCAGAACCTCTTCCCGTTCGTATGATTTTTATTCTTCAGTCTGAACCAACGGAAAAAGATATCCGTATGGAGCAGTTGTCGGGGGTTGAGAAATTTCATGCCCTGAAAGACAACACCTACCGGTTCCCTCTTTTGCATTATATGAATCTTACAACCAGGCATTTCGGCCTTGTTACCAGCGTGGCTAAACAGGTAACCGTTTACCGGATCATCCGGAATACCGGAATTTCAGTTGAAAAAACTGCCGCTACTGTCACTGAATTCCTTTCCCGTTTGTGAACCAGAGTGAAATTTTTCCTGTGTATCTTTGTGGCAGAAATCAATAACTGAAAAACCAATACCTGCAGAATGACCATTCAGGAAAACACCTTCTTCCGCCGCAATCCCGACCTGCTTTTCAGCGACATGGACGGCGAAACGGTAATGATGAGCATACAGAACGGAGAGTATTACGGCCTGGATGAAGTAGGTTCCCGTATCTGGCAATTGCTTGAAAACCCGGAATCTGCGGAAACACTCACGGATAAACTCATCGAAGAGTATGAAGTTACTCGGGAAACCTGTCTCTCGGATGTGATGGAATTTCTGAACATGCTGGCCGAAAAACAACTTATTATCCCTGCCTGACATGCCGGGAAAGAATCCTCGTCCGTTTTTGGTCCGTATCCTGCGGGTTCCGCTAAATGACTGGATTCTTTTCGCAGAAGCTTTTTTTCTCCTGTTGCTCTGGCGGCTTGTAACCGCTCTTGCACCGCTTCGTTGTTACAGCAAATACCTGGGAATACCGCAGAAAGACTATTCTCCCACCCGTATGCCTTCCTCTGATAAAGTTGACAGAATATGCCTGGCGTTGAGAAGAGCCAAAAAATATTCCGTAATCCCGGTGAAATGCCTCACAGAAGCAATCACTGCAAAAAGAATGATGGCCCGGAGAGGAATTCCTTCAGCCCTGTATCTTGGAGTATTTCATGAAAAAAACAGCAGCAAACTGAAAGCCCATGCATGGCTCCGATATGGCAATCAGTTTATAACAGGCCGGAGAGGGCATGAAAAATTCACCGTCGTTTCGGTATTTGTATAGCGGGTTAGTCTTTCCAGATGATCAATTCATCCAACTCTTTCCTGCTCTTCGGAAGAGGGTTATGAGCCGGTTTCCCGACGGCTGCAAATGCAACGATGCGGTAAGGTTTTTCAACTTCCAGCAATTGGGCAAGCTCATCGCCCGCCATAAGAGGAGCACTCAACCAGCAGGCCCCGTACCCCATATCTACGGCCGCAAGCAGTAAATTTTCGATGCACGCACCGGCACTTTGCAAATCAGGGAAATTCCTCTCCCTGTTGATTTCCTCGTGGGTCAGCTGAACACCTTTTTCAAGAACCGTTTCATATTCCTCCATCAGCAAAACAACCAGGGCAGGAGCATCCCTGAAAAAAGTGGCAAAAAACTCCACCTGCGATTTGATATTTTCTGCCGCGAGCGATTCATTCACAGGAAGCGATTGTATTTTTTCCGAAACAATATTGGCCATTTTCCCCAATAATTCCCGCGAAGTAATTACCATAAACTTCCAGGGCTGGAAATTGTTGACGCTTGGCGCCATGGCGGCAATCCGGATCATTTCCCGCAAATGATCAGGCGGAACGGGCTCATTCCTGAAACTCCGAACACTGCTCCGCTTTTCAACTACTTCCCTGAATTCCATATCGAATTGGTTTAGGTTTATTATATGTAAAGATATAAAAAGCCGGCCTTTTGTCATATACTATGCAACAAAACCGATGCAAAACAATAAACATCTGTTCCGGAATACGAAACATGCAACATACCATACCGAACATGCATCAATTTAAAACAAAATGTCTATATTTAACCGGATAATTATCTGCCCGTGTTATCTTCACTTACAATGGAAGTATCGGACCAGGAACTTGGCATGTTCATCAATACATTGCGCCAGGCTTCAGATTATGACTTTTCAGAATATTCCGACAAATCGCTTCGGAGAAGAATTGCCAAAATACTGGTAGATCATAAAATGTCGCTTCCGCAATTGCTTCAGACCATTGAACAGGAAAAAGATTTTGCCGAAAAAATTGTACGCGAAATAACCGTCAATACAACGGAACTCTTCCGCGATCCCCAGGTCTGGCACATGCTTCGGTACAAGGTGCTTCCTCTTTATGCCCATCTTCCCGTCATCAACATATGGGATATCGGATGTTCCACCGGTCAGGAAGTTTACTCCCTGCTCATCCTTCTTAATGAACTGGGATTGTTTGAAAAGACAAATGTCTATGCTACCGATATTAATTCGGAAGTACTGACAGCTGCTTCGAAAGGGGTTTACAGGTACCGCTTTAACATCAATTACCTGGATAATTTTGATAAGGTAATCAGGGAAAACCCTTACAATACGGCTATCCATTACGATGTTCCCTATGAAAAATACTTCGAAATTGATAAGAACCGCGACCTCATCCGTATGAAACCTTTTCTTACTTCCAAACCCGTATTCCGTAAACACAACCTGGTTCAGCAGGGAAACATCTGGCTCCGTAAATTCGATCTCATTTTCTGCCGGAATGTAATAATCTACTTTAATTTCAACCTGCAGAACAAAGTATTCAAAACGTTTCATGATTCCCTGCAGGAAGCCGGCTGCCTGGTGCTTGGCCTTCATGAAAGCATTCTCGGCCCCTTCTCTTCACATTTCGAAAAGAAAGATATGGTGTATTTTATTAAAAACCCGCTACCATAATCCTGTTACTGGCTAAACACTTATCTCTTTCCATCCGATGAGACACACAATGGTCAGGAAGGTAAAATCGCTTTCTTTCAGGAACCTTACCCTTGCTATTTATGCCATATTTGCTGTAGCCTTTGTCCTTCTTACCGCCCTTTTTCTGAATTCGCTCAACCGGCTTGAAGAACTGCAGAAAATTGACCGTTCGTTGCAGAAAATGAAAAAAGACCTGGCCGGAATTTATCTGGCATTAAAAAAGGAAGAAAAACCTTCAGCCCCCCATGCAACGAAAATTATAACCCTGCATGATCCAAACTATGATGAATTGCCCGATCTTCTCGGTTCGGTTGATAAAATCCTGGCTCAGCCTGAAATACAGGAAGGGATTGTCCGATTTCCCGCTCTTTATAAGCAATTCAATGCATTTAAGGATCATTACACCAACTTTCGCTCAGAATTTGTAAAGGTCCTTCCTGATATTATCGAAACAGAATCCCTGGCAACACGATTAGCCAGGAAGCTTGACAGCCTGGAAAATTTTATCATTCAGACAATCCCCGACAAAAATACAACCGCCGGGTACCTCACTGGCTAC
>JAAYUG010000083.1 GCA_012517825.1 Bacteroidales bacterium
TCTGCCCGGGAACTCTTTTCCCCTTTTGCCCTGATCGGACATACCGCCGCAGACATGCTCAGCTTTGTAAATCAGATCGTGCAATCCGATTCCGGTGTCAGAACAAAACACCTTATCATTTCAGGAGGAATAAGAAATTTCCTTGACGGATACTACCTTGTGAAAAATTCTCTTTTGCCTGCAGTGTATGGTCAGGCTTCAGCCATGCTTCAATTTGCCCGGGTAGGCTATGAACCTTTGCATGATTTTATCACCTCTCAGGTGAAAGGACTTGCCCTGGCTGAAGCGTATCTCCGCCCCCGTCCACTTCCATCCCGCAACAAATAATAACAAAAATCAATGCTTGAAGGTTTTTCAAGGCTTTCGCAAAACGAAAAACTGAGGATTATCGCATCCCTCATACCTGATTTTCCTGAAACGGAAAATCTGCTGAAGAGTTTCCGGCATGGCAACCCTGATGTCCAGAAGATTATAGATGAAATAGCCGAAAATACCATCAGCAATTATCATCTGCCTCTTGCCGTAGCCCCCAATTTTTTAATCAACGGAAAAGAATATATTGTTCCTATGGTGACGGAAGAGAGTTCCGTTGTTGCTGCTGCGGCTTATGCTGCCAGATTCTGGGCGAAAAACGGAGGATTTCATGCACGTATTGTTTCCGATAATAAAACAGGACAGATTCACTTCCTTTGGCCCGGTAAGCTGAATGAACTAGATGAAAAACATTCATTGCTGGAAAGGTTTCTGCGGGAGAAAACCTCTGATTTGACCGGCAAAATGGAACAAAGGGGTGGAGGGATACGGTCTGTTCAAATCGTTACAAATCCTGAAATTAAACCTGATTATTGTCAGTTGTTGGTGACTTTCGGTACAGCTGATGCCATGGGAGCCAATTTCATAAATTCCGTGCTGGAACGCATGGCACTTGTGATGAAAGATTTTTTTGTACAGCATTATCCTCATTGGCCCGAACCTGAGATTGTAATGGCAATTTTGTCGAATTATACCCCCGATTGTGTCGTTGAGGTGGAAATGTCTGCTCCTTTTTCTGCTCTTGCACCTGTTTCTGCCGGCTTTTCTCCTGCCGCTTTTGCTGATCGCTTTGTATTGGCTATCGATATTGCGAAAAAGGATGTGTACCGGGCTGTGACTCACAACAAGGGAATTATGAACGGTGTGGATGCAGTTGTGCTGGCCACCGGCAATGATTTCAGAGCTGTGGAAGCCGGGGTGCATGCCTGGGCCTCAAGAAACGGACGATACGAAAGTCTTTCCAATGCCAGAATTGAAAAGGATCAACTGGTTGTGAGCCTCTCTCTGCCACTGTCTTTAGGGACTACAGGAGGGCTAACCTCCCTTCATCCATTGGCGGCTTTTTCTATCAGGCTGCTTGGAAATCCATCTGCCCGCGAACTTATGCAAATTGCTGCCGCAACCGGTTTGGCCAGTCATTTTTCTGCCATCCGGGCTCTCGTTACTACCGGCATTCAGAAAGGCCATATGAAAATGCATCTGAACAATATCCTTCTGAAACTGAATGCATCTCCTGAAGAGAAACAAAAAGCGGAAATGCATTTTCAGGAACGCACCATTTCATACTCTGCTGTTCGGGATTTTATCGAAAACCTCCGTAAATCGCGCTGAATATGCCAGAATTTTACTCCCGCGGAAAATTTCTTATTACCGGCGAATATCTGGTGATGAAAGGTGTCCCGGCACTGGCTGTCCCTCTGAGAAAAGGACAAAAACTGACTGTTAGTCCGGCAACAGTGAAAAATTCTCTTTTGTGGGAGTCTTTTTTTAACGGAAAATTACACTTTACCTGCAGGTTGGAAATGAATCCGCTGCGAATTGTCGAAACCTCTGACCAGGAAGTTGCTGAAAGGCTTCTGAAGATATTATATCTGGCCCGCCAGATGAATCCTGAATTTCTTACCCAGGAAACTTCTTTTCATGCCGTTTCAGAGGCCGATTTTGAACCTGATTGGGGGCTGGGTAGCAGTTCGACCCTCATTTCCAACATTGCCTTCTGGGCCGGTGTGGATCCCTTCCGGCTGAATGCACCTGTTTTTAATGGTTCAGGTTATGATATCTTTTGTTCCAGAGCCTCCGGGCCGATTGTATACAGGCTCAGTGGCAATAAACCCCTCGCACGGCTGGTTTCGTTCAGGCCATCTTTTGCAGAACAGATTTTTTTTGTTTATACCGGTTCCAAAGCTAATACACGGAGCAGTCTGCAGATGCACCTGGAATCTGTTTTGTCCGCTCCGCAGACAGTACTGGATCAGATTGCCGGCCTTGCAGATCGCTTTGTTTCAGCCCAGGATCTCAACGAATTTGAAGAATGCATGCTCGTTCATGAACAGCTTATCGGAAAGATTCTGGGAAAGACTCCGGTTAAGGAGGAAAGGTTCCCTGATTTTGACGGACAGATTAAATCGCTCGGAGCATGGGGGGGCGATTTTGTAATGGTAACCTGGAAAGAGGACTTTTTTTCCCTCCACTCCTATATGCGAAAGAAGAATGCCGGACCTGTCTTTCCGTTTAATGAACTGGTACTCAATGACGAATAAATAACAGGATGAAACCCACATGTTTTGCAAATACAAACACCTTTAAAAAAATTTTATCAAACGTGTGGGTTCCATCATACCTTAGATATTAAAAGATATTAAATATGATGAAACCTCAATTTCACTCTGGAAAGGTTTCGTGGCGAAGTCCTGCCAATATTGCACTCATTAAATACTGGGGAAAAAAGCCGGGGCAGATCCCTTCAACCCCTTCATTGAGCATGACGCTCAGCAGGTCATACACGCACTGTACCGTTGCATATGATGTTCGTTCAGACCGAACCCGGTCGGAAATTATTCTGTATTTCAACGGTCAGCCTGCCCCGGAGTCTTTTGCTTCCAAAACGATTGATTTTATTCATACATTGGAAAATATTTTTTCTTCACTGCGCCACTTTGCTTTTTCCATTCATACCTTCAATTCTTTCCCTCATTCAGCAGGCATTGCATCTTCAGCATCATCAATGAGTGCTTTGGCGCTTTGCATAACTTCGATCCTTTCCGAAACAGGCGACCTTCCGGAGAACCATGATTTCCTGCAAACGGCTTCTTTTCTTGCCAGGCTGGGCTCAGGCAGCGCAGCCCGTTCAGTGTATGGCGGATACAGCCTTTGGGGCAAAACTTCCCTGGTGGAAAATAGCTCGGATGAATATGCCGTGCCATTAAGCAACATCCATCCGGTTTTCATGGAATATGGCGATGCGATCCTGGTCGTCAGTTCAGCCACAAAAGAAATTTCCAGTTCATCAGGTCATGCACTGATGCATACCCATTATTTCGGTGAGGGAAGGATAAGGCAGGCCGGCGCACGTATGGAACTATTGCTGAATGCCCTCAGCAAGGGGGAAGAACATATGTTCTCAGAGATTGTCGAAAATGAGGCACTCACCTTGCATGCGCTGATGATGAGTTCTGAACCCGGTTTTTTTCTCTTTCAACCTGAAACCATTTCCGTTTTGAAAAAAATTAAGGAATTCAGGGTGCAAACTTCCCTTCCTGTTGCATTTACCATTGATGCCGGGCCCAATGTCCATCTGCTTTATCCGCTGAGAAACAGAAAGGAAGTAATGCAGTTCATTGCTTCTGAGCTTGAACCTTTGTGTGAAAACCGTCAATGGATTGACGACGAAATCGGTATGGGGCCCGTAAAATTGCCGGAAGAGGTATGAGACTTCCACAGGAAATATTCTATGCAAAACTCTTGCTCTTTGGCGAGTACAGTGTTATCTGCGGCTCAATGGCCCTCTCGGTGCCGTTTGGTCATTTCAAAGGCGAACTCAGCTTCCTGGGGCAGGAGAAATACACCGATTATGATTTTGCTGTCAGTTCCAATCAACAATTAAAAGAATATTTTAATAACCTGAAGGAAAACGTTGCCTGCCATTCTGTTCTCGACCTGAAAGCATTTGAGAAGGATCTTGCCAGCGGATTATTTTTTGAATCCACCATACCGCAGGGATATGGACTTGGCAGTTCAGGGGCTCTGACTGCTGCTGTTTACGCCCGTTATGCCTTTCATCGCATACCGTTCACAAGAAATCTCTCAGACGAAGCAATTAAAAATCTCCGAAAGACTTTTTCCCTGCTGGAGAGTTTTTTTCATGGTACCAGCTCGGGTTTTGACCCGCTAAGTTCCTATCTTAAACTTCCTTTGCTGATCCTTCCTGGTAATATAATCCGCATTACATCGGTGCCAAGAAACAGGGATTACGGGAAAGCCGGAATCTTTTTGCTGAATACAGGCCTGGCCAGGAAAACTCAGAATCTGGTGGAAAATTTTCTGATGCAATGCAAACAGGATAACGCCTTTGGTAAAATGATTTCCAGGGAGTATATTCCCCTGACCAACCTCTGCATACAATCGCTCATTGAAGGAAATGTGAAGAATTTTACCCGGCATCTGAAAATCCTTTCTTCCTACCAGCTTCTTCATTTTCACCCAATGATACCTAAGGGTTTCGGAGATGTCTGGGAATCGGGTATCAACCGGAAGCTTTTCTACCTGAAATTGTGCGGTGCCGGTGGGGGAGGATTCCTGCTGGGATTTGCCAAAAACCTTGATGCAGCTCTAAACTGGCTTTCAGAAAGAAATTTCAGTACCGTTACCGTTTACCGCAGCCATTAATCGTGTTTGGTCTGGAAAATAAAAAACAGCAACAGGATCAACCCGATGCTGTTTTTTGTGAACCCGGAGGGACTCGAACCCCCAACCTTCTGATCCGTAGTCAGATGCTCTATCCAATTAAGCTACGGGTCCCCCTCATCCATTTATTTCTATACCCCTAATCCCTAATCGGACTGCAAAAATAAAAAAATTCACCGACTTGACAATTCATCCTTTATTTTTTATCCGTGTATGCGGTTTCTTTTTGGTTTTTAAGCATCTTTATTGTTAAGCGTCTATAACCTGGTACCAATGAGTTGATAAAAAAATCTGCCGGGGATGCCAAAAACTAAATTTGGAAACCCCCGTATGATACACCTGCATCTGAATCTTATGTTCGCTTTCCGGAGCATTACTGCTTTTTTTTGCTAAAAAATTGCTGAGGTTCATTCTGCATCAGAAAATGCATTTTGCAGGAGATACTAATTAATGTTCTGATTCACAATAAAAGGTTAATGATTTCTTAAAGACTCTTCGATATCTATAGGATATCACATTAATGAATAATTCTTTGATAATCAAATTTATATTTAAAAAAACTGTTACAGCATTATAATGATTATAATAAAGAATAGGTTAGGTAAATCTATAAATAAGATTAAATTTAACGAAAAATTAACATTGGATTGAATTGACTGAGTACTTTTGCAAACAATTTCCTTTTGTATGAAAGTATCTGATATTTTTGCCCTCTTTGTTCCTAAAGACCGGAAGTTCTTTCCTTACTTTATCAATGCAGCCGATAATCTTGTTGACACGGCTCAATGGTTCAAAAAGCTGGTAACAGCTGCTGAAAATGGCCGGGAAGAATTTGTCAACCAGATCCGTACCTGCGAGAAAAAAGGAGATCAGATTACGCATCAGATATATGAAGAACTGAACAAGACCTTTATAACTCCCTTCGACAGGGATGATATTCATAAACTGGCCAACAGCATCGATAATGTACTTGATCAGATACATTCCGCTTCCCAGAAAATTCAGCGTTATCAACCCAGACTGCCGGTGGATTCCTTCATCGCCTTTGCCGATCTGATTTTGCAGGGCGCCATTGAAATCCAGAACGCCATGAAAGAGCTGAATAATTTGCGCGATCAGAAGGAAATTATGCAGGCCTGCGTTAAGATTAACGAGATGGAAAATATGGCCGACGAGGTGTTCGATGCTTTTATTTCCAGGCTTTTTCGCGAAGAAAAGGATGCAGTGGAGCTGATTAAGCAGAAGGAAATTATATCCGCACTGGAAAAAGCTACTGATGCCGCTGAAGACGTGTCAGACCTCCTGAAGTCCATTCTTGTTAAAACCCTGTAGTGCATATCCCATGATGACCATTGTTGTAATTGCCATAGTTCTGGCGTTGCTTTTCGATTTTTTTAACGGAATGAATGATGCCGCCAACTCAATTGCAACAATTGTTTCTACCAAAGTGCTCAGCCCTTTAACGGCCGTTTTATGGGCTGCCATGTGGAATTTTTCTGCGGCTTTTTTCTTTGGGGTGCATGTGGCAACCACCGTCGGAAAAGGAATAGTGGAACCTCATGCTGTAAATGAGTACCTCATTCTGGCCTCGCTCATCGCATCCATCGTCTGGGTTTATGCCTGTACCCACCTTGGCCTGCCGATCAGTGTTTCGCATGCGCTTATAGGCGGTCTGATTGGTCCGGCTCTGGTCAAGCATGGTCCTTCGGTACTGGTTATGTCGGGTATCATAAAAGTCTCCCTGTTTATTGTGCTCTCTCCGCTGATTGGATTCTTCATCGCCTATTTTTTCATGATTCTTACCCTGCTGATTGTGAGGAAAACAGCTCCGCTGAAAGTCGAGAACATTTTTCGGGTCCTTCAGCTTTTTTCATCAGCAATTTTCAGCCTGGGTCACGGCAGTAATGATGCCCAGAAAACCATGGGTATTATCTCGGTATTGCTTTTTAGTACAGGTCTCATAGGTCCGGAGTTTTATGTTCCTACCTGGGTGATTTTTGCCGGATATAGTGCCATTGCACTGGGTACACTCACCGGTGGATGGAAAGTCATCCGTACCATCGGGGTGGGGCTCACTGATCTTAAACCTGTACACGGTTTTGTAGCTGAATCAGCCGGAGCCAGTACGCTTATCTTTACTGCTCTTCTTGGTATACCGGTCAGTACTACCCATACAATTACCGGCGCAATTATCGGTGTGGGAATCACCCGCAGTTTCGGAGCAGTACGCTGGAAGCTGGCCAAAAAGATTGTCTGGGCCTGGGTGTTGACAATTCCTTCTACTCTCGTTTTTTCAGCTCTGGTTTACTTGCTTCTTCGGTTGATTATTCCCGGAATATAGGTTTTGCCCGGACGAATGTCCTCTAATACCTCATTCACCGGGGCTGACAGCATAGACGGTCCAAAAGGAAAATGATATACCAGGTTACTCGCGAATATCAGTTCGAATAAACATGAACACTGGCAGCTGCCGATGGCAAATACTTCAACCCCATGTAACATATCAGCAGAATGACATAGGATAAACCCAGAATCCAGAGAGGCATTCTGATTTTTTCAGGTTGATGGTAGCGGAAGTGAATATAAATCAGATAAGTTAACCAGGTGAGCAGTGCCCATGTTTCCTTTGGGTCCCAGGTCCAGTAATGTCCCCAGGCTTCCTTGGCCCAGAGTGCACCAAAAAGAAGCCCCAGGGTAAGCAGGGAAAAACCAAGATAAACAAGATTGTCGGCATAATTCAGGGTATTTCTTTCAAACCGGAACGAACTAAGCCTGTATAATCCGATCCAGGCTGTTACAGAAGAAACCCCCAGCAAGGCATACGACAACATATACACAATAACGTGCGGTGCAAACCAGATACTCTGAAGGGCCGGCATCAGGGTTTTTTCATAATTCTCCGGATGGGCATAGTTGATTAACAGAAAAAGCAATGCCATGGGAATCCCTGTGGCTGGAAGAATTAAATAGTTCCAACGTAAAAAGCCGGCAATTGCAACCAGGGCAAGAAAAAATGAGTACCAGAGCCTGGTTTCACCCATGGTTTTCAGCGGTGGTCGTCCAAGATGAATCCATAGTGCCGTAATGAAAACACCCAGAAGCAGTGTTCCTGCCAATAAAAGCGCTGTTCCTGTATGTCGTAAAATCGCTTTTTTGCCGAATACCAGTACACCGAAAAGTCCTGCTATCCATGATATGGATGTAATCAGCACAATTGCGGGAAAATTTATCCAATCCATAACCGGTCAATCTTTTATTGATTTTTTTTCCATCGTCCCAGCCAGAAGAGATATACAGCTCCGGCAAGCAACATAAAAATTCCGGTATACACTATGGGCAGCCAGGGATCGTTTACGGCCTCAATGATCGATAATTGCGAATCCCGGCCTTCCGCCTGGTTATATCCCATCTGGTACAATTTCCATCCCTTGATTTTTATGGGCTTGTTCACTTCCAGAAGGGCAGGAATGGTATCCTGTTCAGTGGCAATCTCAAGCGATGACCGGAACTTTCGTGGTTCAGGATCCAGCAGTGCCACCATCAGTTCATCATTCAGGGGCAATATGGCAGGATGCATCGACCTGCTTCCGCAGGCAATCCATCCTTGGGCTTCAACAGCAGCAGAGCGGAAAACTGTAATATGACAGGCCGGAACTCCCTCTTTCGACGCAACCGCCGTCATTCTCCCCTTTTCAGGCAGGGCATGCATCAGAACCGTATCTACTTGAACAATAAATTCATTAAATGGAAACTGTATCCCCGGTTCTGCATGTATGAAGGTTTTATTTCTATCCGAAATAATCTGAAAAGTCCTGGCATCGGCAAAGACTATCCTTGGGGGATATTCTTCCAGAACAAAATCGTTCAGCTTCAGGGAAAAAGAAAGCCTGTACTGATTTGCCTGGTCATGGGCAAGGTTTGTAAATGAACTTCCTTCATATAGTTCTATCTGTAAACGCATCAGATCCGATGAACCCAGGCCTCCTGCAATTATGACAAGCCATAATCCTGCGTGGTTGAGAAGAAACCCTGCGTTACGCAGAGTTATCCGATGAGACCTTCTCAGAATGACAAGTCCAAGGGAAGAAAGAATATATAGCTGCGAGAGAAAAAATGGCCAGCTGGTTTTAATATGGTTCAGTCCGGTGAATGAAAGCCACTTACTATGGGCACCTTCCTGTGGCATAAACCCCAGCAAAAGCACCAGCAGAGCAAATAGACTTATGGAACTTACTGCGGCCGGTACGCCGGAAAGCCATTTAACAAAAGGGTGCTGGCGATAATATAAATGAACAAAGACCAGAAGAAAGATAAATGAGAAGCCGGTATAAATATTTAAAGGCATTCCTGGCATACGGATGCCTTTCCCTCCGGAAATGCATTCCATCAGCAGACCCAGAAGGAGCAGAGCCAGCGCAAAAAGAAAACTTTTCCGGTATTCGTGCAACCTTTTCCCTTCCTCATCCGGTTTTTGAGAGAAAATGGAATGAAACATCATGTTGAAATTATCTTATTTTCAAAAATAGCAAAGATTCAGTTCAGTGGAAGGGTAATGTTTTTTCTGCCTGAATTTCACTCCAAATTGCTTCTCGGATGGCCGGATTTATAATTTTCCGATGCTGTTTTTCAGAAGGGCTCTGGTATACCTGTAATTGTGAACACCGCCGCTGCGGTCTTCTTTCACAAGCAGATAATTGAGCAAAGCACCGGCCTGGTCAGAAGTAAGCTCCAATGGAGAACCGGAAGAGACATTGATCTGATTACTGGCATTGAGGATATTATGTTCCCTGAGCTTTTCCGCAAGCTGTGCCAGCAGGGAGTCGGTTTCGATTCTGACTGCCTCCACCAGACTGGTGAGCTCTGTTGTATTGTTGTGGCATCCTTTGCATCCTGCAAAATTGTAGGTTGTGGCTCCATGCGATTCATAGGAAATTTTCATGGTATGGCCGCCCGATTTGTTACCTGTTGCAGAAGCCATATGGCAGGTAACACAGCCGTTGGTCAGTTCAGAATGGGAAGAGTTGCTGTAAACCTCACTGCCGCTCAATGCTATTCCGCCCGATCCCTTAATAATGGAAGCCTGGGTGCTGTGATGGGGCCCCCAGTAAGCAGATCGGATTGTTACGGAATTGCCATTGAGAACAGGCAAGGGATCCGGAATCCTTGGCTGATGACAATTGGCGCAGATATTCCCTTTGCCCTGGTTGAGAGTTTCTCCGGATATCATTAACTGAACGGGATTCTTTGCACGAAGTTCCCAGTCAGAGGTATCATACGATTCATGAATTCTATGGCAGGTACGGCAACCAATGGAGGAAGGATTGGAAATAGGGGCATTGGTGACAGTTTTGCTGCCTGAAATGCATTCCCTGAAACCTTCGCTGGTATGACACATCGCGCATGTGGTTCCGTTCCGGTCAGTATTCTCTCCACTGGCATGAACTGATGCTCTCCATTGTTCGGTGATTGAAACAATGAGAGAACCGCTGTTGTGACATTGCGTACAGGTAGCATTGGCATCTGTTCCCGGAGGCCCTTCGCATGACGCCAGGAGAGGAATTAAAATAAGGATCAGGAGAATACACTTCCCTGAATGATTTCGGCTGGAATTCATTTATTAATAAGTATTTATTTTACTTAAATATATACATTTCACCAGCATATTGCCCTTATTCAGGCACATTTCAAAACCGGGTAATTCTGCTTTTTTGAGCGGATAATCAAGGAAGCTATCTATGGAAGAGGTTTCCAACAAAATTCAGAAATTGTTGTTTCAAATTGTCTAAATTTGTGCTGAATCAAAATGAAAGCCATGAAAAAAGTTCTGAAAATTTTTGCCATTGTCATTTTCGCATTGCTGGTTCTGATGATTGTTATTCCTCTGGCATTTCATAAGCCAATAATGAATAAAGCCAGGGAAGAAATTAACAAAACGTTGAAAGCCCGGGTGGATTTTGATCTTCGCCTGTCATTAATAAAGGGATTTCCGGATCTTTTTGTGGAACTTCGGAATCTCACAGTGACAGGTATTGACCAGTTTGAGGGAGATACGCTGATTGCCTTTCGGTCGTTTGGCGTTAAAGTCAATCTGATCAGTGCGATCCGCATGAAAGATATTGACATTAAATCCGTCATTCTCGATAAACCTTATATTCATGCTATTGTGCTGGAAGACGGAAAAGCAAACTGGGATATTATGAAGGATACCACCACTGCGGTACCAGTTGATACAACACCTTCTGAACCAGTTCATTTTTCCGCCCGGCTGAGAAAGCTCCAGATAAATGATGGTTTTATCAGTTATGACGACAGGCAGGGGAACATGCAGGCTGTTGTAAAAGGATTTGACTTTCTCATGAAAGGGAACCTGGCCAGTGATTTCACTTCCATTGTCATCAAAACATCAGCCGATGCCGTTACTTTTATAATGGATAAAATTCCTTACCTCAGCAAGGCCAGGCTATCTGCGCATTTTGACGTCGATGCCGATATGGTGAAATCGCTGTTTACCCTTAAAGACAATGCATTTTCGCTGAACGAACTCACGTTGGGCTGGGAAGGAACAGTAGGTCTTGCCGGCGATTCAATCCTCACTGATGTGAAGTTCGCGACAAAAAAGACCGATTTCAGATCCATTCTTTCCCTTGTGCCTGCTGTTTATACCCGCGATTTTGCCTCGGTGCAGACCTCCGGCCAGTTTCAGCTCGACGGCCAGCTTAAAGGGGTTTACTACGATACCATCCTGCCCTCGGCCATGCTGAACCTTGAAGTGACCAACGGCCGGTTTCGCTACCCCGATCTGCCTGCTTCTGTTGAAAATATCCAGATCAATACCCATGTTGATTTTCATGGCGAAAATATGGATCTGACAACGGTGGAGGTTAAGAAATTCCACCTTGAACTTGCCGGAAATCCGCTTGATATCAGCTTACACGTCGCCCGGCCGATTTCTGATCCGATGGTGGACGGACTCTTTAAAGGGGTAATTGACCTTGGAAAGATTCAGTCTGTTATTCCCCTTGATTCGACTACCCTTGCCGGTATCATTACTTCGGATGTTTCCTTTGGCGGAACAATGTCCATGCTGGAAAAAGAACAATATGAGCAGTTCAAAGCCGATGGTAATGTGGCGGTGAACAGACTGACGTATAAAAGTCCTGATCTGCCGCAGGGCCTCACCGTTAAAAATGCGGAATTGCTCTTTTCTCCCCGCTACCTCGACCTGAAATCATTCAATCTGCTCATCGGAAGAAGCGATATGCAGCTCTCGGGAAAAATAACCGATTTTCTGCCCTATGTTTTCAGTAATAAGACCATCAAAGGCAATTTTGTTCTAACTTCCGGCCTCCTTGATGCCAACGAGTTTATGACCGGATCGGCCCCTGCTGATACCGTGACCGATACCACGCAAATGACATTGTTTGAAGTTCCGAAAAATATTGATTTTGCTCTCAATTCAAACCTCAAAAAGGTATTGTATGATAAACTGGAAATTTCTGATATCAAGGGATTAATTGAACTGAAAAACGGGGCGGCCAAACTTACCAATCTGTCCATGAACCTCCTGCAGGGCAGTATGCAGATGAACGGCGAATACAATACAAGCAATCTTGCAAAACCATTTATTGACTTCAACTTGAAAATCAATGATATAGATATTCCTTCTTCTTTTGATGCCTTTTCGATGGTTGCACGCTTTGCTCCTGTGGCAAAGAATGCGAAAGGGAAAGTCTCGGCCGGCATATCTCTCTGGAGCCAGCTCGATCAGCATATGAGTCCTGTTTTACCTACTGTATCAGGTTCAGGTACTCTCAGTTCCAGATCGGTTGAAATCGGCAATTCCAGGGTTTTTGAAAAACTGGCCGATGCTTTGAAAAACGACAAATTCCGGCAGATTGCCTTAAAAGATGTCAACATTGGTTTCGATATTAAAGACGGACGCGTTTACGTAAAACCTTTTACTACAAAAATGGGAAATACTTCCCTGACCATTGCAGGAGATCAGGGACTGGACCAGACATTGAACTATACCATGGCGTTAACTCTGCCCCGGACAGAAATCGGATCTTCGGTTATGAATTCACTCACGTCGGCTGCTGCTGCAAAGGGTATTGCAATTAAACCATCCGAAACAATCAATGTTAAAGTTAAGGTAGGAGGTACGTTTGCTGACCCCAAAGTTCAGCCTGATCTGGCCGGTAGTGGAGAGAATGTCGTTTCTGCAGTGAAAGAACAGGTGAAGGAAAAAGTAAACCAGGCGGTGGAAGAGAAAAAAGAAGCTGTAAAAGCTGAAGTCAGCAAGAAAGCTGATGAACTGGTTGCCAAAGCGGAAGCTGAAGCACAGCAAATACGGGATGCGGCACGCAAGGCTGCAGATCTTGAACGTCAGAAAGCCAATGAACTGGCTGAAAAAACACTGAAAGAAGCCGAAGGAAAACCCCTGGCCATGCCTCTGGCGAAAAAAACCGCTGAAAAAATTCGAAAAGAAGGAGAAGAAAAGGCCCAGAAAATTATCAAGGAAGCTGACCAGAAAGCTGACGCTATTGTGGAAAAAGCCCGAAGCGAGGCAGATAAACTAAAGCAGTAATTGGTAACTATATTTTGAAATGTGATGTTTATAAATATTTGGAACAAAATTTGATAAAATTTCGTATATTTAGTAAGGTAAAATGAAACCCTAATACAAACGATTCCATGAAGAAACACAATGTCATTCCTGTTCTTTTGTTGTTTCTTGCAGGTAGTTTGTCTGCACAGCAAATAACACCGTTTGTCATTGCTTCTGCCGGTGATTTTTTCAGCTCCCAGAACTTTTCTGTGAGCTGGACACTTGGCGAAATGGCTACAGAAACCATTGGTACGGATGTAATCCTTACCCAGGGTTTTCAGCAACCTTCCTACAGTACAGGTACCTACGTCCCTCCGGTTGCTTCCGATCAGTTCCGGATAAAAGTTTATCCCGTGCCGGCTTATAATTCCCTTACCGTGCAGGTGAAAGGAAATGAAAACACCGATCTGAACCTGGATCTTTATGATGCCCTTGGCCGCAAGTTGATTTCAGCCAGAATGGAAGCCGGAACACCGGAATATGAAATGGATCTGTCGCAGATTCATCCGGGGGTATATTTCCTTAAAGTGACAACTGTTGCCGGAGAAAGCATCAAAACGTATCAGGTTCCGAAAGCATTGAAATAAATACTATTGGTTATTCTTTCAAAACATACTCTCCCGCAAATCCGGCACGCAATAACGTTGCATACCGGATTTTTTGTTTTATGGGCATCATATAAATACGATCCGAAAAAACTTTAATATATTCGTTATAATTAGCTGAACAAACTACCGGTTCTATGAAACCCACATGTTTTACAAACACAAACACAGCGGTAATAAAATGCCGAACATGTGGGTTCCATCATACCATTGAAAATTAATTTTATTATGATGAAAACTACCATCAACCAGCACCTGAAGCAGGGTTTCCTGCTTTGCCTGCTATTACTGTCTTCGGTTCTGTTCATTGTTAAATCTGCTATGGCGCAGGATATTCCGGGTTTGAGTTACCAGGCTGTTGCCCGGGATGCGGCCGGTTTACCATTGAAAAATACCTCGATCAAAGTTCGTTTCAAAATTCTGGCAGGAGATCCGGTTACCGGAACGGTTTTGTATACCGAAACCCATGAAACAACCACCAATCCCTTTGGTTTGTTTGTGCTGGAAGTCGGAAAGGGGGTAAGTTCCGACCGGTTTGAAAACATTGACTGGGGGAATAATAAGACGTATCTTTCGGTTGAGGTAGATGCCAATAACAGTGGTTATAAATGGGCTGGGACAAACAGTCTTCTGGCTGTACCTTATGCATTGTATGCCTTTCATGGTACGCAGGGTCCTCAGGGACCTCAGGGACCAATTGGGCCGCAGGGTCCGAAGGGTGATAAGGGTGACCCTGGGCCTCAGGGGCCTGTTGGTCCACAGGGTCCACAGGGCCCGGCTGGAATTGGCCTCAATAACAGAGGAAACTGGTTTTCAGGAATAGTTGTGAATAAAGGCGATTATGTTTTTGATGATAAATCCTCTTCACAGCCGGATGTGAACAGTATGTGGATATTTAAAGGAGAAACTTCATATACTTCTACTGTTCATCCCTATGCCGATACAAGTTTCATTGAATTTGAAGCTCCTCAGGGCCCTCCGGGACCTATGGGCCCGCAGGGAGATCCGGGTCCGCAGGGACCTGTTGGACCGCAAGGCCCTCAAGGTATTCAGGGTCCAGCCGGACCTAAGGGAGATAAAGGTGATCCCGGCCCTCCCGGACCAGCAGGAGCGTCTCTATGGGATTCCGCTCTTAATGTTATCTGGACAGGAAAAAAAGTCGGAGTCGGTACCAACGCTCCCAACGGGAAAATGGTAGTTATGGGCGATCCTGTATCGAATATCGATACAGCTCTTTTCGAAGTGAAAGACCGCTCAGGAAGGGCTGTTTTCTCTGTTTATGAAGAAGGTGTCAAATTCCTTGTTAAAGATGATAACCTTACCGGTAATCGCGGTGGATTCGTCGTACGGGGTTATCATTCCACCGCAGGGATTCATGATATACTGAAAGTTACCAACGACAGCATTCGTATTTATTTTGCCGATCCTCCTTCAACAGGTGCAGGAGGATTTTCTCTCATCAGCCGGAAATCGGGAGTGGAAGCTTCCCAGATGCTGATAACACCTTCCAATCAGTTTATCGGCGTGCGCAGTGGTAACCGCTCTGCTACCGGTGTGAGCAATGCATTTTTCGGGTTTGAATCAGGCAACGGATTAGCCGCAGGAAGTTATAATACTCTACTTGGATACCAGGCAGGTAGAAAGCTTAAAGATGGAAACAATAATATTCTTATCGGATACCAGTCAGGATTCGAGAATACTGCCGGTAATTTTAACATTTTTATCGGGAATGAGGCAGGAAGGAGTAATACCTCACAGATTCATAACCTCTTCGCCGGGTACAGGGCAGGATACAGCAATGGGATGGTAGGAACTGTCGGTGAAGAGGGGTCCTATAATCTGTTTCTGGGGTATGAAGCCGGATATGCCAATACTAAAGGAAATTATAATCTGTTTGTTGGCCATCAGTCAGGACGATCAAATACTACCGGAATAACCAACGTTTTTATAGGTTCGAAAAGCGGATTTTCGAACCTGACCGGCAGCCGCAATCTCTATTTGGGCGAAACAGCGGGATATTCCAATTCGGCCGGAAACAATAATGTTTTTCTTGGTGCCGGGAGCGGAAACCTTAATACGGGTTCTGAAAATGTTCTGGTTGGAAGTGACGCGGGGTATAACTCCGGAACCAGCAGCCGGAATGCTGTATTAGGATATCAGGCTGCCCGTAATATGACGTCAGGTACCGGAAATGTTATGCTGGGCAATCAGGCCGGATTCTCCATGGCAAATGCCTCATCCAATATCATTATCGGAGACCAGGCTGGCTACAATAGCCTTCGTGGAGCAAGAAATGTGTTCCTCGGTTACCAGAGCGCTTTCTCCTGGAGCCGGGGTTCGGAGAATATTGTCATAGGTTCCTCTGCCGGTTATGCCGCTGATTCAGGAATGTACAATATCTTTCTCGGAGCATCTTCCGGATTGATCAACCAGGGAAACAGGAACGTCTTCATCGGTGCAGAAACAGGATATAACAATAGTCTGGGCGAAGACAACCTCTTTATTGGGTACCAGGCCGGATACAATAACAGCGGAATTACCGGAGGCAGTAATAACATCTTTCTGGGCCATCAGGCAGGCTTTTCCAATACCAATGGCGCCGACAATCTGTTCATCGGCAACCTGGCAGGATATTACAACACCACGGGAAAGGAAAATATCGTTCTCGGCAGGGAAGCCGGATACAATCTTTCCGGTGGCGACAGGAATGTAATCCTTGGAGAAAAAGCCGGGTACAATGTTCAGGATGGTAAGGGCAATGTTTTTATAGGATATGAAGCCGGAATGAATGAAAGCGCCTCAGGCAGACTGTATATAGCTAACAATGCTTCCCGTCCGCTGATTTACGGTCAGTTCAGCTCCGACACCATGGTAGTTATCAATGGGACCGCTGCAGAGAATCCATCGAAATATACCTTTTATGTTAACGGAACTGCGGGTGGAAAAGACAGCTGGAATTCCCTCAGCGACTACCGTCTTAAAAGAGATATCCAAACCATTACCGGGGCACTCGATAAGGTGAAGAGACTTCGCGGTGTGTCTTTTCAATGGAAAGACGAAGCATCGGATGCTCAACCTCATATCGGATTTATTGCCCAGGAAATGGCCGAAGTGATTCCCGAAGTCGTTCATAGCCAGGGCGGAATCTATTCCGTCCAGTATGCTCCGGTGACGGCCGTACTGGTTGAAGCCATGAAAGAACAGCAAAAGATGATTGAACAGCTAATGGAAGAAATTCGCTCGTTAAAGGAAGAAATCAACAACCTGAAAAATCAGTAGCCGATTACCCAGAGAATTTTTGAATTATCCATACAGTCGGTAACGATGTCGATCAGTTCCTGGTTGATGCGCAAAAGTTTTATCAGGTAAGTTTCCCAGTTTAGATCCCAGGTTGAGTCCATCCTTCTGATTTCCATAGCAAAATCTTTTCCGAGGAAAATGCCCGATATAAGCTCAACAAAATCCTCACGGCTGGAACATTTTTTCCATTGCTCCAGGTTTGAAATCAGGGCGTTCCTTAATACGACAATCTGCCTGGCGTTATATCGTGTGGCCCCGAAATATTCGTAAAGATTGTTGCTTTTCTCAAAGCACGAAGAGAACAGATTGAAAACGTTGGTGTGCAGATATCGTGAGGTGGGATGGCATTTTTCATAGGTATCATTGGTTCCGCTGGTATTCAGTTCAACAAAATTGAGCTGATTGTGTCCGAATATTTCAAGCTTCATAGCACCGAAAATTTGAATACGAAATATAAGGATAAATCTGGTATTTTTGTCACCGTTTGCTGTGGAACACTATTGACAAATTTACATGAGTATTCTTAAAACACCCGTTGAAAGAGTCGGTGAACTATTCGCTGAATGGCATGGAGCTAAAGCCGATTTCATTATCCCTTTGCCGGCATCAGGCTCATACAGACAATATTTCCGCCTGGGCACAGGTGGCCATACCTGGATTGGTGCCTGGAATGCAGATGTTAAGGAAAACAGAGCATTTGTTTACTTCAGCAGGCTGTTGAAGAACAAAGGACTGAATGTACCGGATATCTATTACGTAAGTGATGACGAACTCTGCTGGCTTGAGCAGGACCTGGGTGATGTGACATTGCTCAGCGAATACCAGCAGCTGATGGATAAAGGCGACCTTAATGCCGTAGAAACTGTTTACCGGAAAGCCCTGGAAGACCTTGTTCTGTTTCAGGTTAAAGGCCGGGAGGGAATGGATCTTTCGCAATGTTATCCCCGGGCAAGGTTTGACAACAGGTCAATGCTATGGGATCTGAACTATTTTAAATACTACTTTCTGAAATTTGCCCGTATACCCTTCGATGAACAGGATCTGGAAAACGACTTTCAAATTTTTGCCGACTATCTTATGCAGGCCGATACAGGTTACTTCCTGTACCGCGATTTCCAGTCACGGAATATCATGCTGACACCCGAAGGTCACTATTATATTGATTACCAGAGTGCCCGTCTGGGAGCGGCACAATACGATCCTTCCTCCCTGCTTTTTGAAGCCAAGACGCATTTACCCGATGATTTGCGGCGGAAACTGCTTGATCATTATGTGGAGGTTTTTACCAGAGAAACCCGTTCCGTGAGATCCGACTTCCTGAAATTTTACTACCCCTACGCTTTGATCCGCCAGCTTCAGGCCATGGGTGCCTATGGTTTCAGAGGGTTGCACGAACAGAAACCCTTGTTTCTTGAATCGATACCTCATGCACTGAACCATATCCGCCTTATTCTTCCTGCATTGCCGGAACATCTGAGAATACCGGCATTGAAATCAGCCCTTCAGGCTCTTACCGAAAATGAAAACCTTCGGGCAATAGGGAAGGGAAGCGATAAACTGACAGTCAGAGTGTATAGTTTTTCGTACCGAAGCGGTATCCCGTTCGATGAAACTCTTCACGGAGGAGGATTTGTATTCGATTGCCGTGGCTTGCCGAATCCGGGAAGACTTGAAACCTACAAGTCATTGACGGGTAAGGACCAGGAAGTAGCGGAATACCTTGGTCGGTTCAGGGAGGTGAACGATTTCATTGCCCACGCCAGGTCTATGGTCAGTATGCATATTAACAGCTATTTGCAACGAGGACTAACGGAAATGATGGTGTGTTTTGGCTGTACAGGCGGAAGACATCGTTCTGTCTATTGCGCTGAAAAACTGGCTTCGGAGCTTGAAAAATCGTGGCCCCAGATTGGTGTACGGTGTATTCACACATCCCTTCAATAGGTGCCTATGAAAGCGATGATACTTGCTGCAGGATATGGAACGCGGCTGAAACCACTTACCGATTCCATGCCTAAGGCACTGGTTCCCCTGGCCGGGAAGCCAATGATTGCCTGGATTATCGATGAACTGGTTTCATCAGGTTTTACTGACATTGTGGTGAATGTGCATCATTTCTCCTCCATGATGAAAGACTATTTATCAGGTATCAGTCTTCCGGATGCACGTATAGCGATTTCAGATGAATCCCACCAGATTCTTGACACGGGTGGTGCACTCTTTCATGCCCGTCAGCTGCTCAGCGACGAAAATCCTTTTCTGGTGCATAATACAGATATTCTGTCGGATATCAGTTTGAAAGACCTGTATAACTGGCATTGCCAAAATCAGAACGATGTGACACTGGCAGTAAGGAACAGAAAAACAAGCCGTTCATTGCTGATTGACCGGAACGGATTACTGAAAGGATGGAGAAACAATGTTACCGGTGAAGTTATCATGGTGCCGGACGCAGGTTCCGACCTGATTCCTGTTGCGTACAGCGGTATTCACGTTGCCGGACCTTCCGTCTTTTCCCTGATGGGAGAAGAGAAAGTTTTCCCTCTGATACCATATTATCTCCGCCTGGCCGAAAAATATAAAGTAGCCGTGTATTTTCACAACGAGGGTATATGGATCGACATGGGCAACAAAGACGGATTGAAACTGGCGGAAGAATATCTGAAAAAATCAAAAACGATAAAATAAAAAAGGTGCCTGCAAAAGGCACCTTATATATTGTTTGAAAATTAAAGAGGCCGCCTGAATAACTTTTTAGACAGCCTCTTTTTATTTCAGGTCTGTATTTTATTCTTCTCCTGCTTCAGTAACGTTTCTCTTCTCTTCAATACGTGCTTTTTTACCGGTAAGGCCCCTGAGATAATAAATCCGGGCACGCCGCACCTGCCCTGTTTTGTTAAGTTCGATCTTCTGAATGAAGGGAGACTGCATAGGGAATATTCTCTCAACTCCTACGTTGCCCGAAATTTTCCGCACGGTAAAGGTAGCACTCAGTCCGCTTCCCTTTTTCTGAATTACTACGCCTCTGAACTGCTGAACACGTTCCTTGTTCCCTTCAATAATCTTATAATGAACGGTAATGGTATCACCGCTTTTGAATTCAGGGAAGTTTCTTTCCTTAAGCAACGCTTTTTCGACCGGTTGTATAAGATTCATACTATTATGGTATTAGGTTTCGTCAAAAACGGTCGCAATATTACAAATATTTTTTCAATTAATGACGAACTTATTAACAACATCTCTTTTTTTAACCGTTTTCGTCATCCAACCCTTTCAGAAGGCAAACATTCACTGAATGGCTGAATCGGGCTGAATCGTTTACTTGCTCCGGAATAAACTCAGCACGCCAGGGTTTAATGGGTAGGATTTCCGGGAACTCTGAATTTATCACCTGTTTCACGGATGATGATCCGGTAAAAATCCTGGCTGTATCCTGGTTGCTTAACCTGAGGGTTCTTCTGGCCGGGTACCGGTGTTTTGATGTTTCCATCCATGTATTTGGTAAACAGGTAAGCATAGAGTTTTTTCCATACCGCTACCGTATGGTTTCCTGCATTAACTGAATAGTCGGTGAGGAAAGCAATGGCAGCTTCCGGATCGTCCTGGTACATTTTCAGAGCAACTTCGTCAATATAAGGTGTTCTTTGAATATACGTGTTTTCAAGTTCCTGCTGTACTTTCTGGATTTCCGGAATCATATCGCAATAGCGTGTATAGGCAAAATTTGAAACCTGGTTAAAAACCCAGAATGCGGCATTTTCATTAAATTCCATCATCGATCCGTTGCCTTCGGCAAATGCTTCGGGAACTTTTGAGATACCGCAATACATAGGGCTGTAAACGGTACTATAGGTGTCATCTACCCCAAACCAGAGAATACCGCCGATCGGATCGGGCAGATTACCGCGGCACTGGGCAATAAAAGAAAAGCCTGTCTGCTGGGTTGAAATGGCCCGTTCGTTGAAATAAGTAACTCCGTCAACTGTC
The DNA here is from genome assembly GCA_012517825.1 of Bacteroidales bacterium. NCBI lineage: Bacteria > Pseudomonadati > Bacteroidota > Bacteroidia > Bacteroidales > Bacteroidales bacterium. The sequence continues at coordinate 21,217 of JAAYUG010000083.1, forward strand.
CACGTCAGAGGCCTCCAGCGCACAATGCTCTGATAGGGTCCGGCACCGGGATCTTTGGTCATATCCAGAGGAGTGTTCTGGTAATAATCCCGCATGAGGGCAAAAACATCACTCAGGGAAAGCTTCTGATCGGGCTTAATCCATAAAGGCATGCGATGTGCCAGATTCTTCCCTGTAATGTAGTCGAGGTATTCATCCATACCTGCCTTCACTTTATTAAATCCGCTCCATACCCTCGCTTCGCAGAAACGCGCTCCTTCAAAATCAACCGGTGCATAAACATCCGAAAAGCTGAAATTTTCGTCCGAACCATCATAAAAACCTCTTTCCCTTGCATAGGAAATTACATCAGGTGCATAAAGGCAATTTTCCGGATCATTTAAGGGAAAGGTTGTGATGCGCGCATGATTCGCATGTCCTGAAATGTAGCCATCCGGTATGCGAAGAGCTACCCACACGGCCCCTTTATAAGCATTGACCATGCGCTTGTTTTTCCCCTTTCCTTCAGGAACCATCTTCATGCCTTTTCCTATCATTTCCATAATCCATACTTCATTCTTATCGGCAATGGAAAAAGATTCTCCGCTGCTGTAATATCCATATTGGTTGGCAAGGCTGGTCATCACCTGAATGGCTTCGCGGGCCGTTTTTGCCCGTTGCAATGCAATGTAAATCAGGCTTCCGTAATCCATAATGGCCGACGTATCCTGTCCAATTTCAGGTCTGCCTCCAAATGTGGTTTCACCTATCGCCACCTGATGCTCATTCATGTTGCCAACTACCTTGTACGTATGCCGAACCTGAGGAATTCTTCCGAGATGTTTTCCTGTATCCCACTCATAGACTTCTAACCATGCATTTTCGGGATAGTCTGCTGCCGGCCAGTAATAAAGCTCTCCGTAAAGCACATGCGAGTCAGCAGAATACGAAATCATGTTGGTATTGTCCCTTGTCGCTCCTTTGGTGATCAGAAAATTGGTGCAGGCAGTGCTACGCTCATTGAATACGGTAAACAATAGAGCTGCCACCAGTAAAATTCGTGAAGTCATAAACATTCTCCTTTTTAAAATGAGTGGTTCCAAAAATATTCAATTATCTCAATTTTTCCCCGCCTGAAAGAAGAATGATCGCGAGGGATTTCCTTATTCAGGTTATTTATTGAAAAATAAGGAATTAATATTCTGATAATCAGTTAATTAATAATAAATGACAAAATTTAACATTTATTTAATATTGGGATATGTTATAAAATATATTTTTGCGCCGGTTTTTGAAAAGACATCATAAGCAGTTAGTAGTAGGTGTAGTTTGGTTAGTTTGGTTAGTAGGTTAAGGGTAGAGGCTGTCATTCCCAAAGTGTGACAGCCTCTTTTTTTGGTTATTCCATCAGTCTGAGCAGTTCAGGATAATCTTCCGCAGTTAATAACCAGGATGTTCCGGAAACGGAATTTTTCACCATTACATCTTTTATACGGGGTATAGCTGAAGCATGAATTCCGGCCTCAGAGAGTTTTACAGGGCATCCTATTTTGATAAAAAATTGTTCCAGGTTTGAAATTGTGTTATTTACTGAGGGATTATTAAAAAGAAGAGTTCCAAGTCTTTCAATTCTCTCTTTAGCTCTTCCGGAATGGTATTTCAGCCAGGCAGGATATACAATGGTAAGTGAAGCGCCGTGCGGTACGTCAAATAAAAGGGAGAGGACGTGCCCTGCAGCATGAACGCCCCAGTCGCCATTAAATGTTCTACCGAAACCTGTGTATCCGTTCAAAGCCAGTGTAGATGCCCACATGATGCGGGCCCTGAGTTCATAGTCGGAGAGATTTTCCAGCAGAAGGGGGCCTGCTTCCATGGCTTCAAGAATGACAGAAACCGCCACACGGTCGCTCAGCGGTGCGGATCCTTTTGCAAAGAAAGCTTCCAGGCAATGAGCAATCAGATCGGCAATCCCATAGGCTGTATAATTTTTCGGAACGCTGATGGTGAAGGTTGGATCCAGAAAAGAATGCCGCGGAAACATGAGGGGATTCCGGTACCCAAGTTTTTCTTCCGTTTCATGGTTTTGCAACACACCTGTCGGGTTCATTTCTGTTCCTGTGGCGGCCAGTGTCAAAACGGCCAGCAAGGGGAGGGCTGACACGGGTTGAACTCTTCCCTTCACAACATCCCACCCGTCAAGATTTCCGGGAATACA
>JAAYUG010000084.1 GCA_012517825.1 Bacteroidales bacterium
ATGGGGGAAGAGTCAAGAAAAATTATTCGGGAAAAGGTTAATATTGATACCGTTTCAGACCGCTTTGTTGAAGCATTCAGAAAGGTAAATGCTATCAGAAGCACAAAAAAATAAAGTAAACAGATAATTATATTGGGTTTTAAAAGGCAAACAGTATCAGAAAAGATACTAATTAAACAACAAACAGAACAAGCATGAAGATCATCAATGTTGTGGGGGCCAGGCCAAATTTTATGAAAATAGCGCCTCTTCTGAAAGAAATGAAAGAAGAAAAGTTGCTTCAGCCGTTGCTTCTGCATACCGGTCAGCATTATGACCAGACCATGTCGGAAAGTTTTTTCCGGGAACTGCTGATACCGGAGCCTGACATATATCTGGGGGTAGGTTCTGATTCCCATGCCAAACAGGTTGCCAGAATTATGACGAAGTTTGAGGATGTTTGTCTGGAAGAGAAACCGGATGCCGTTCTGGTTGTCGGGGATGTAAATTCTACTATGGCCTGCACTCTGGTTGCTTCGAAGATGGGAATCAAAGTGGTTCATATGGAAGCAGGTTTAAGGAGTTTTGACCGCAGTATGCCGGAAGAAATAAACAGAATTGTGACCGATGCCCTGGCTGACCTGTTGCTCACTCCTTCGGAAGATGCCGACAGGAATCTGTTGCATGAGGGAATACCGGAACACAAAATCCGGCGGGTGGGGAATATTATGATTGATACTCTTTTTCATTTTCTTCCCCTGGCAGATAAGCGCACGATACTTCAAAAACATAAGCTTGAACCGAAGAACTATGCCCTGGTAACATTGCACCGGCCTTCCAACGTTGATGATCCCGTCAGATTGCGAAGCGTCATGGATGCGTTATTGGTTATTTCAGACTGGCTTCCGGTTATTTTTCCTGTACATCCGCGCACATTGAAAAACCTGGTATCATTTGGAATTCTGGATAAATATTCCCGTAAGAAAGGGTTGATTCTGGAAGAGGCTTTAGGATATCTTGATTTTCAGAAACTGATGAAAGAATCGAAGCTGGTGATTACTGATTCAGGGGGTATTCAGGAGGAAACCACTGTGCTGGATATCCCCTGCATTACTTTAAGGGAAAATACCGAGCGTCCGGTTACAGTTGAACTGGGAACAAATGAGCTGGCCGGCCATGATATGGGTCTTTTGCTTTCCTATGCCCGTAAGGCAATTGAAGGCAACTGGAAAAAAGGTTCAGTACCTCCGCTGTGGGACGGAAAAACATCTGAAAGGGCTGTAAGAGCTATTTGTGATATGTTTATCAAAGGGTAAAATATGGTATGGAAGGGAACTAAACCCGTTTCTCTTTTTCTGATGAAGTTGGGATATTGGCGGAAGGTTCTGCAAAAAAAGGAAGTTTATTATCCCCTTCAGATACGAAAAAAACGGTTCCGATCAGGAAACACATTTTCTTCTTGGACAGTCTGTCCTGATGGTCTCAACGCAGAGTCTCTGGTCCTTTCTTTCGGCGTCGGTAAGGATATTTCATGGGAAACTGCAATTGTCAGGAAGTATGGTTGCCGCATTCTGCTGTTTGATCCGACTCCTGCCTCCGTTGAATGGATCAGCAGGCAGGAATTACCCCAAAATATAACCTTTTATTCCTTCGGGATATCGGATCACGACGGGACAGAAAGATTTTATCTTCCAGCTGATGAAAACCATGTTTCTGCCAGTGTTTGTTCCGGAGCAAGCAGTAACAGGTTTTTTGAGGCAGAGGTTCATACCCTGGGCTGGATACTTGAAATGACCGGGATAAAGAAGGCTGATATTCTGAAAATGGACATAGAAGGTGCGGAATATAAGGTTATACAAAATTTACAGGCATTGGATTTCCGTCCTCAGCAGATATTAATTGAATTTCATCATCGTTTTCCGGAAATTCAGTTAAGTGATACGAGGACTGCCATCAAAACACTGAATGAATTGGGATACAAAATTTTTTATATTTCACCGAACGGTGAGGAATATTCCTTTATCAGGGTATAATTGGAACCCACTGCCATGCCAGGAATTGTTCACATCAATAAATCGTTTGTAACAGGAGGGGCAGCTATTGCTGCTTATCGCTTGTTTTTGGCACAAAAGAAGCTGGGAAAACTTGATTACAATTTTTTTGCCCAGCAGAATGAAAAAGGAAATTCAGAAGAAGGAGTTGCAATGGCAGGGAATGGGTACATCTGGGATAAAATGGGTCTGGTGCGCCTAGCCGTTGAGAAATTTCAGCTTCTGTTTCATGAAAGGGATGCAGGAATCCGTTTCCAGTATTCCATGGGAAATACCGGTATTAATCCTGCTCGGTATTCTCTGCTGGAAGGAGCTAATCTCTATCATCTGCATTGGATTTGTCAGGGATTTTTGAGTTTGCGGGGCCTGGAATTCCTGCTTCGAAGAGGGAAACCGGTTGTATGGACCCTGCATGACATGTGGCCCTTTACCGGAGGATGTCATTATGCAGGCGATTGCAGCCAGCTTGGCAAGGGGTGCGGTAATTGCCCCTTGTTGCGCACTTCCGGCGAAAATGACATCTCACGCAAACAGTGCCTGAAAAAGGAAGCCATCTACCAAAACCGGAAAATCGTTTTTGTTGCCCCGAGCACCTGGATGGCCCAAAAAGCCCGCTCATCTTATCTTGGTAGAAAGATACCATGTGTTGTTATACCGAATGCATTGGATACCGATGTTTTTGCACCTTTTCCCATGCGCGAAGCCAGGGAAAAAGCCGGTTTGCCCGAGGAAGGATTTTGCCTGCTTTTTGGTGCTGCAAATGTTGCTGAGGAACGAAAAGGTTTTTCCATGCTTTTGCAGGCAATAGAATATCTGAAAACGGATTTTCCTGATCTGTCAGACAAAATTTATCTGGCAGTTTTTGGCAAATCCAGGCAGCAATATCATTTTCCTTTTCCTGTTCATTATTTTCACTATATTTCTGACGCAGAAAAGCTGGTGGCTCTGTATAATGCAGCCAATGTTTTTCTTTTGACATCGCTGGAAGATAATTTGCCCAATACGGTGATGGAAGCGTTGTCGTGCGGCACCCCTGTTGTTGCCTTTCGTTCAGGCGGAGTAACTGATATGCTCGATCACGCAGATACCGGTTATCTTGTACAGAAAGGAAATGTGAGGGAATTTGCACAGGGTATTGCCTCAGTATTATCAGATAAAAAGTACGGCATTATGAGGGAGAAATGCCGGAAAAAGGTCGTTGAAAATTTTAGTGAAAGGGTCGTGGTTAAAAAATACGACGAGTTGTACCGCCAAATTATGAAGCAATGAATGTTCCCAAATGTTCCATTATAACGGTAGTGTTTAACGGCGAAGCAGTCCTTCCACTGACACTGCAGAGTATTATCTGCCAGACATTCAAAAGCTATGAGTACATCATAATCGACGGTGCTTCCACTGATGGTACCGTTGATCTGATACGGCAAAATCAGATGCATATAGGGAAATGGATTAGTGAAGCGGATCAGGGGCTGTATGATGCCATGAACAAGGGGCTTGCTCTGGCACAGGGGGAATATGTATGGTTTCTGAATGCCGGTGACAGAATTTTTGATTCACAGACACTGGAAAAAATTTTCACACATGCTCCGCCCGAAGCAGAGGTCATTTATGGAGATACCATGATTGTGGATGAGGAGGGCAGGGAAATTGGTCCACGGAGATTAAAAGCTCCGGAGAACCTTACCTGGGAAAGCCTGCGCGACGGAATGGTGGTTTGCCATCAGTCTCTGATTGTAAAAAGAGCCCTGGCAGAACCATATAACCTGAAATATAAAGTTGCGGGCGATTATGAATGGCTTCTCAGGGTATTGAAAAAATCAAAAAATACCTACTATACAGGATTTTACGTTTGCCGCTTTCTTGAGGGAGGCATTAACAAAAAACAGATTGTTAAAGCACTCAAGGAGCGTTTTGAAGTAATGGTGAACCATTTTGGATTGTTTTCCACCCTGCTCAGGCATTTTGTTATCGGATGGCGATTCATTACCTATGTGGCAAAAAACAGGAGATTTTAGACAAAAAAATAAATCCTGATGATACAACTGATCAATGTTATAGGGGCAAGGCCCCAGATTATCAAAGCGGCTGCCATTCACAGGGCCATTGCAAATCATTTCCGGGATCAAATCAATGAGGTTATTGTTCACACGGGTCAGCATTACGATCATAATATGTCGAGGGTTTTTTTTGAGGAGCTGGGCATTCCGAAAGAAGATGTGAATCTGGAAGTAGGTTCGCTCAGCCATGCAAAACAAACGGCCAACATCATGACCCGGATGGAAGACTTATTGCTGGAGAGAAAACCTGATGCTGTGGTGGTATATGGAGACACAAATTCAACTCTTGCGGCATCACTGGCAGCTGCCAAAATCCACATTCCTGTTGTACACATTGAGGCCGGATTGCGTTCCTTCAATAAAAAAATGCCGGAGGAAATCAACCGGGTGGTGTGTGACCAGGTTTCCACCCTTCTTTTTGCGCCTACAAAAACCGCTGTTGATAATCTACTCCGTGAAGGGTTTGACCCGGATAGCAGAAAACCATACACTATAGACCGTCCTGGTATTTTTTTGTCGGGTGACGTTATGTTTGATAATACCCTGTATTTTGGATCACTGGCCGAACAATATCAAAGCAAGCTGGATGCATTTGGTCTCAGGAAAGGAGAATATGCACTGGTGACCATTCACAGGGACAATAATACGGATGATCCGGAGCGACTTTCCGGCATTTTTGAAGGAATACTTGAGTTTAGCGAGGCGGCGCAATTGAAGTGCCTCATTCCGCTTCACCCCCGTACATCCAGGATTCTCAATAGCACTCTCAATGAAGGGTTGCTGAAAAACCTGAGAAATAGCAAATGGATCACAATTGCTGAACCCCTTTCTTTTCTCGAAATGTCGTTATTTGAGAAATATTCCCGGATTATTCTTACTGATTCGGGTGGGGTACAGAAAGAGGCGTTTTTTCACAGGAAGCCCTGCGTGATTTTGCGCAGTGAAACCGAATGGGTGGAAATTGTTGCTTCCGGCACTGCAGCCCTGGCCGATGCCGACAGACGGAAAATTGTGGAGCTGACGCTGAAATTTCTGAAGAACCCTCCTCAGGAATTTCCTGCCTTTTTTGGCAAAGGCGATTCCGCTGAGGTTATCTGCCGGAAAATTATTGATTCCTTTTGAACCGTATCTGATAAAAACCTGCACCAATGGTAAGCAGGACAATAAGGACCGAACCGGCTAAAGCTATGCGTCGGCCGGAGTAGAATGATCTGGGTTCAAACCGGAATTCAATTTCATGTTCTCCTGCCGGTATTACCATTGCCCGCAGGATGTAGTTAGCTCTCAGATAGTTTGTTTTTTTGCCATCCATATAGGCGTCCCAGCCTTTGTTGTAATAAATTTCAGAAAATACAGCCAGTCTGTTGCTTTTTGTATAGGCCTTATAACGAATTTGATTTGGCTGATAATGCAAAAGAACAATCGAATCTGAAAGACTAGCAAGGGAATCAGACTTTTCCAGCAGTTTTAACTGATCAGAAAATTGACGGTTAATGGCAGGTACCTGAGGCGAATTCTGATTGCAACTGGCAGCCAGTTCTTCATTGGCCCCGCTGACCAGAGTATATGTATTGGCAAACCATGCGTTTCCGAGCCGTTTGGTGTTTTCAAGAGGCGGAGAATCGGGATGGTAGATAATATATTTTGTGTTGAGCATATTGAGCATGGGCAGGCTTTCGAGCAATGCATTGATCTGTTCAAAGGAAGAAATTTTCGAAAGACCGTTCTGAAGGAAAGAAATTTCGCGGCTGAGACAGCTGTCAATAACATCCTGGTAGCGACGAAGTTTAGCTCCGTGATATCCGCCTACAGATTTATGGAAATAAGGAGTATATCCATCATTAAATACACTTCGCGTCAGGTTCAGTACTCTGAAATCAGGGTCCTTATCGGATAGAATGTATTCATCGGCTTTGGTTGGCCTGAAAACATTTTTCGCCACATTCTGCCTGGTGAACATGCTGTTGTTCAGGTATCGTTTATCAACAGCCCAGAGATCAATGAGAATGAGAATGATCATTCCCGGAAGGAAATATTTTACCTTGATGACGTCGGCCAGGAAGGCCCATATGGAACCTGCAGACAGGGCAACAAAGACCAGGGAGCGGAAGGCATCTTTGCGGAGCATGGACGCCCTGTCATCTGCCATAGCGGATGCCAGGCGGTTGATAATATCCTGCGGCCAGCCGGCAGCTGAAAGCCGGTCAAAAAGGTTCTGATCGGATGCAGATTGAAAATCAAAGAAAAGTCCTGGGAATACAATAAATACAAGAAGAAGTCCACCTGTAATGTAAAATGCGTATTGAAGCGACTGGAGCATTTTTTTGCGGTTGATATTTTCCCGGATGAGTTCCCTGAGAGTGAGCGCCGCCATCAGTACAAAGGTGAAATTGGCGATGACAAGGATCATGGAGACGGTGCGGAATTTGTTGTACATGGGGAAGTAGTAAAAGAAGATATCGGTGAACCATTCGAAGTTCTTTCCCCATGAAAGGAAGATGGAAAGAACGGAAGCAGCAACCAGCCACCATTTGTATTTTGCAGGAACAATAAAAAGTCCGAGAACAAAGAGGAAACAGATAACCGCTCCGAAATAGACAGGTCCGGAAGTGAAAGGCTGTTCTCCCCAGTAAGAAGGAAGGGAAGCAGCGATCTGCGCGGCATCCTTCACGCCAGCATCCCGGAGCACTTTTGCTGTTTCGCTGTTGGCTCCGAATCCTTCTGCACCGCCACCTTTAAAATTGGGAACAAGCAGGGTGAAAGTTTCAGATTTTCCGTAACTCCAGGCAAGGGCATAGTCTTTATCAAGGCCTGAGGTGCCGGGTTGGTTTTTCACCAGTTCGGAAGGTCCCCTGATGGTATCTTTACCATATTCGTACGTAATCCACAAACCGGTTATGTTGGGAAGAACGGCAAGAATAGCAGCTATTCCCAGAAAAATCAAAGCCCGGAAGAATTCTTTCATCAGTTTTCCCCGGATGGCATAGACGAATTCGAAAATAAGATAAATAAGAGTGGTAAGGAAAAGATAATAGGTGATCTGTGGATGATTGCACGATATCTGGATTCCCAGTGCGACGGCCGTAATGATGGCGCCGGGAAGATGTTTGCCCCGGAAGATCATAAAAATGCCGGCAAAAACAAGCAGGAAGTAACCAATGGCGTATGCTTTGGAAATATGGCCGGCGGCAATAATAATGATATTATAGGAAGCAAAAGCAAATCCTATTGCTCCGGCAATGCAGATCCATCGGTTCATTTTCAGCGAAACCAGCAACAGATAAAATCCGGTTAAGAGTATAAAGAGAATGGCTACAGTGGTATAGGGTAATTTGAACCGGAATAAACGCTGGAGAAACAGGTAAATATTATTGGTAGGGCCCGTTTTGATCTGATAGGAAGGCATTCCTCCAAACATGCTGTTGGTCCAGAGGCTGTATTCTCCCGGGTGGGTTTTTTCGAAATCGACCAGTTCCTTTGACATTCCCAGAGCATGCTCATAGTCCATCTGCCGCAATTGTTTCCCTTCAAAAATCGGGGAGAAATACAGAAAACTGATGGCGGCAAATGCCAGCAGAATGATAATATGTTCCCGGAAAGGTTTCAGAATTTCGGCAGCTTTTTTCATGGGAATGCAGATTTCTTTCTAATTCAAAGTTCGAACTTACAGCAATTTTTTCAAAAGATTTTTCATGCTGAGTTTTTCGGAGATAATATTTTCCAGCTTGTCAACCGGTATTCTTTCCTGTTCCATGGAATCGCGGTATCTGATTGTTACGGTATTATCCGCGAGTGTCTGGTGATCGATGGTGATGCAGTAGGGTGTTCCGATAGCATCCTGACGGCGGTAACGTCGTCCGATACTGTCTTTTTCATCGTACTGGCAATTGTATTCGAAACGAAGCCGGCTGATGATTTCTCTGGCCTTTTCGGGCAGTCCGTCTTTTTTTACCAGGGGCAGGACGGCAATCTGAACCGGAGCAATCACAGGAGGTATCCTTAGAACGACCCGTTCGTCTTCCGTACCATCTTCCTTGACGATTTTTTCTTCCGTATAGGCATTTGAAATAACCGAAAGAAACATACGGTCGAGTCCAATGGATGTTTCGATAACATAAGGCACATAGCTCTGGTTCAAATCAGGGTCGAAGTACTGAAGCTTCTTTCCGCTGTATTTCTGATGGTTTCCGAGGTCAAAATCCGTACGGCTGTGGATTCCTTCCACTTCCTTGAATCCGAACGGGAAATGAAATTCGATATCACAGGCAGCATTGGCATAGTGGGCCAGCTTATCATGATCATGGAAACGGTATTTTTCATCGCCCATACCGAGGGCCTTATGCCATTTCATGCGCTGTTCCTTCCAGAAATTATACCAGGTTAATTCTTCCCCGGGTTTTACAAAGAATTGCATTTCCATCTGTTCGAATTCGCGCATCCGGAAGATGAACTGACGGGCTACAATTTCATTGCGGAACGCTTTTCCTGTTTGAGCAATGCCAAAAGGCACCTTCATTCTGCCCGTTTTCTGTACGTTGAGGAAATTGACAAAAATTCCCTGCGCTGTTTCGGGACGAAGATAAATGGTACTTGCCTCTTCAGCTACCGAGCCAATTTTTGTTTCGAACATCAGATTAAATTTCCTCACTTCGGTCCAGTTCCGGGTACCGGAAACCGGACAGACGATTCCTTCATCAAGGATGATTTGCCTTAGTTCCGCCAGGTCATCCTTCTCAAGAGCCTTTACATACCGTGCCTTTACAGCTTCCATTTTGGCATTCAGCTCAAGAATTTTGGGGTTTGTTGAACGGAAGAGCTGTTCATCGAAGGAGGCGCCAAAACGTTTGGCTGCTTTTTCAATTTCTTTTTCGATTTTTTCTTCAATTTTCTGGAGATGTTCTTCAATGAGGTTATCAGCCCTGTAGCGTTTCCTGGAATCCTTGTTGTCAATCAGGGGGTCATTGAAAGCATCCACGTGGCCAGAAGCTTTCCAAACGGTAGGATGCATAAAGATAGCAGCATCTATGCCCACAATATTTTCATGCAGACGTGTCATAGCATCCCACCAGTAACGCCGGATATTGTTCTTCAGTTCGACCCCGTACTGGCCATAGTCATATACCGCGCTCAGCCCATCATAGATTTCGCTGGAAGGAAAAATAAATCCATACTCCTTGCAGTGAGCGATCAGCTTTTTAAACAGTTCTTCCTGATTCATAAGTTGTTAATACAGATTGTTACCATTAAATGGCCAAAAATAGGAAAAGAATCATGTTCAGCAAAATATTTCATCCGACCGTCAGATTGACAACATATCCCTGATGCGCCCTGACGTTAAATACCGTGCCATCCTGAAAAATGAGATATTGCCCTCTGATGCCGGCAAGAATTCCCTTAAAGGAGGGGGTATTGAGGAGGTTCAGCTGATGCACTGACGATGGATAGGAAGAAACCGGGTATTCTATCGTCGTAATTGTGTCATCATTGGTAAAAAAGTGGGAAAGATCCCCGGGGATCCATTTAGAGGCAGTAGCTTTAATTTCGAGGAGGTTAAGATTGTCATCCTTTTTGTCAGTGAGCATGTGCCTCCAGTTGGTTTTATCGGGCAGGTGATTTTTCAGGGCAACTTCTATAAGTCCGGCTGTATGGCGGTTTGGAGTCCGGGCAAACCGGATTGCTTTCCATGCGCCCTGATCAATCCATCGTTCGGGGATCTGTGATGAGCGGGTTACCCCAATTTTCACTGCACTGGTAAGGGCAAGATATACAAAGTGATCCTGCAGGCAATGCTCTTTCGACCATTCCATGTCGCGCGAAATGCCAAGATGCGCCTGACACAACTCAGGGCGTAAAACACATTCGCTGGTTTCAGGAACAGACAGAAAACAGGGATAACAATATCCTTGTCCATAGGTTTTTTTTATTAACCTTCCGCAATGTATGCAGTGGATTTCTCCTTTGAAATCAATTTCCAGAGGCAAGCCTATCCAGGTGTTCAAAGGAATATCTTCCGGTTGACTCCGCAGAAAATATCTGACAGGGGCTTCATGGATTACCCTCATTTTATATAGCTGAACGGTCAGTTGCATAAGCCAAAGTGCCAGCTCACAAGGTTTAAAAGAATTTGTCGTACGAGCAACCGGTTATACGTTTTGAAGCAAGACGATTTGGTAATAAAAGTAGCATAAAGTGGAATGAAAAAAGATTTTTTTGAAAAAATAATACTATGCATAACATAGTAATAAAAAAAATATATATCTTTGCAATGAATTTAAGTATGCATTAAAAAGTATTACAAAATGAAAAAAACGAACCATGTAAATATCGGTGGCATGGTATTTACCATCGATGAAGATGCGTACCAGCGTCTGGCAGGTTATCTGGATGCGGTTGAGGCACATTTCAGGGACAGCGAGGAGCGACAGGAGATAGTGGGAGATATTGAGAGCAGGATAGCGGATTTATTGCGAAAGAGAATGGGCACCAGGGAAGTAGTTGTAATGGAAGATATTGTGGAAATCATCGGAATACTTGGTGATCCGGAGGAATTTGGAGGCAGGGGCGGCAGTTCGGAATATACCTGGAAAGAAAGCCATAGCCGGTATTACAGAAGGATGTACCGTGATCCGGATCACCGGATATTGGGAGGAGTATGTGCCGGTATGGGTGCATACTGGCATATCGATCCTGTTTTATTGCGGATTGCTTTTCTGATTGCCTTTTTTGGTTTCGGGATAGGTTTTTTGATTTATCTGTTATTGTGGATTGTACTGCCGCCGGCAAGGACAACGGCAGAAAAGCTGGAAATGCGGGGGGAGCCTGTTACGTTTGAAAACATCGGGAAATTTGTGAAAGAAGAATTCGGGCAGGTTAAAAAGAATATGAAGTTATAAATACAAAACAAGATGGAAAAGATAAATCTGGATAATATTCAGGCACAGATGCGGAAGGGAGTACTTGAGTACTGTATTCTGCTTGTGCTGTCTCAACGGGATGCATATGCATCCGATCTGATTGAGATACTGAAAGAATCGCGTATCATTGTTGTTGAAGGAACGTTGTATCCGTTGCTTACACGGCAGAAGAATGCTGGTCTGCTCAGTTACCGGTGGGAGGAATCTCCCCAGGGTCCTCCGAGGAAGTATTATTCTCTGACAGAAAAAGGGAGAGAATTTCTGAAAGACCTCGACCAGTCGTGGAGGGATCTGGTTCTTACTGTCAATACACTTCGTGAAAAAATGAATCCTGTATCATAAGAAAAATCATAATACCATGAAAAAGACCATCAAAGTGAATATAGGCGGGACAGTGTTTCATCTTGATGAAGATGCCTATGCCCGAATGAAGGAATATCTCGACAGCCTGAGCCGCCGGTTTGGAAACGGTGCTACAGGAAAGGAGATAATGGAAGATATTGAACTGCGCATTGCAGAACTTTTAAACAAGCAACTCAAAGGGAGGGAATCTGCCAATCTGGAGGATGTGCGGCAGGTTACTGAAATTCTGGGTGCTCCGGAAGATATTGAAGGAGAAGAAGGAGAGTCTTCGGGGAGTGAGGGACCAGAAAGCCGTGCAAAGGCAATCCGAAGGTTATACCGGGATCCGGAACATGGCGTTTTAGGAGGCGTCTGTGCCGGGCTGGGTGCTTATTTTAATGTTGATCCCTTATTGTTCAGGATTTTGTTTGTTGCTTTCCTGATTGCATATGGGTCAACGGCAATTATTTATCTGATTTTCTGGTTGGTTGTACCTCCGGCCCGAACCATGGCACAAAAACTGGAAATGGCAGGGAAACCTGTTACCGTTGACAATATTGAAAGTGCTTTGAGGGAAGAATGGGAAGCAATACGGGAAAATGTGAAAAAGATGGATGTGCCCTCATGGGGAAGAAGGGTGGTTATGTTTCTTGAAGAAATTGTGCGGGCAGTAATTGTTTTTCTTGGTAAGGTGTTGCAATTTCTTGCCGTTCTGGCCGGAGGTTTGTTCATTCTGCTTGGTTCAATGCTTCTCATTGCTGTCCTATGGACCTTTTTTGTTCAGAAACCATTATATACCGGCGTGTTTGATGATATGAGTTTCAGGCTATCTGACCTTACAGCGATATTTTTTCCATCGACTGATCCGGTTATTCTGGCTATCGGGGTTGGTTTGTTCATCGGCATACCGGTAATGGCTATGCTGTACTGGGGCATTAAACTGGTTTTCCGGTTTAAAACCGAAAACAGGGCAATTGGTATATCAGCTGTCATAGCATGGGTATTCAGTATCTGCTTATTGCTGATGATCGGGCTGACAGAAGCTCAGGAATATCAGCGTACCGGAACGCATGAAGATCGCTTTATGCTGGATACTCTCCATGGGAATACCTACATTCTTGAAGTTGATACATCAGGGATGGGAGAAATAAAACGAAATGCAATTTACATGGAAAAAGATCAGTTTGGATTATACTATAAACGTGATGAAAAAAGATTCATTGGAAGGCCTTTTCTCGACATAGTCAAATCGGAGGATGGCAAAGCCTATCTGGTTGTGACGAAGGAAGTGCAGGGAAGAACTGAAAGGGAGGCAGGAGAAACGGTCCGCAAAATGGAGTATGCATGGTCAGTAAACGATAACAGGATTATACTGGGATCCTCATTTAATCTGCCTTCCGGTGCTCAATGGAAAGGAGCGCGGGTAAACATAAAGCTCTATATTCCCGAGGGGAAAAAGGTCTACATCCCCGAAACGGCAGTTACTATGCTTGACGAATATGAGCATTGTGAGAATCTCTGCCGCAAAGAAATTGTCGGAAAGACCTGGGAAATGGTAAAAAGCGGACTTTGTAATCCTGAACAGGGAACCGGTTTTTAGATTCCGGTTGATTTTATTACTTTTGCGCTCCGGTAGTCGGAACAATGATATGAATTTGTCCGATGGTGTAACGGTAGCACTGCAGATTTTGGTTCTGCCTGTCCAGGTTCGAATCCTGGTCGGACAACAAAAAATAAATGCACTATAGGGGATGTTGAAAAACGAAGTTTTCAACATCCCCTATAAATTTTATATTTTAGCCGGTTGATACTGCGCGTCAACTGATAAATGGCATGTTCCTTTCGTGTTACAAAACTTTAAGTTAGCTCTTTGATGTATTCTTAATTCAATAAAAAAAGTAATTATCATGGTTACTTTCGGAATTTCGCTGCTGCTTCTAATTGTTGGATATCTTGTTTACGGGAAGATCGTTGAAAAAATTTTCGGAGCTGATCCGAAGATACAGACTCCGGCTTACACCCGTCAGGATGGTGTTGATTATGTGCCATTGTCATGGAAGAAAGCGTTTCTGATTGAATTTCTCAATATTGCAGGTTTGGGCCCTATTTTTGGTGCAGTGGCCGGTGCGATGTGGGGTCCGGTTGCTTTTCTATGGATTGTATTTGGCTGCATTTTTGCAGGAGCTGTACACGATTATTTTTCGGGTATGATATCGGTACGCCAGGGTGGACTCAGCATACCTGAAATTGTCGGCAAATACCTGGGGAACGGCATTAAACAGTTCATGCGGTTGTTTACTGTGCTGCTCATGGTGATTGTCGGAGCGGTTTTCATTACCGGTCCGGCAGGAATTCTTGGAAATATGACGAAAGGTATATTGCCTGTATCGTTCTGGGTGATCGTTGTTTTGATCTACTATATTATGGCAACTATGCTTCCTATAGATAAAATCATAGGGAAGATTTACCCTTTTTTTGGGATAGCATTGCTTTTTATGGCGGTTAGCATCAGCGTGGGGCTTTTGGCGGAAGGGTATCATATTCCCGAACTTACAGCCAACACCTTCCTTAATCTGCATTCTGATCCTGGCCGGTTTCCGGTTTTTCCTCTGATGTTTATCACCATAGCATGCGGGGCTATCTCAGGCTTTCATTCCACGCAGGCTCCTCTTATGGCGCGTTGCCTTACGAATGAAAAACTGGGAAGAAGAGTTTTTTACGGGGCTATGGTAGCTGAAGGGATTGTGGCCCTGATATGGGCTGCTGCCGGAATGGCATTTTTTGGAGGGGTTGAGCCGCTGAATGAAGTAATGAATGCCCATCAGGGGAATGCGGCATGGGCAGTGAACGAAATAGCCAATACCTTACTCGGCAAGGTAGGGGCGATTCTTGCCCTGCTGGGCGTTGTTGCGGCACCTATTACATCAGGAGATACTGCCTTCCGGAGTGCGCGTCTTATAGTTGCTGATTTTCTGGGAAGCAACCAGAAGAAGATCCGAAATAGATTATACATCAGTGTTCCCTTATTTGCCGTAGGGTTCTTCCTCAGTCAGGTTGATTTTGCGATCATCTGGCGGTACATGGCATGGAGCAACCAGACCCTGGCGACCATTGTTTTATGGGCTATTACGGCATATCTCATTTCGGAAAAGAAATTTTTCTGGATCACTTTTTTACCGGCCCTGTTTATGACGGTGGTCACCACTACATACATTATGGTGGCCCCTGAAGGTTTCCGTTTGCCCTTGTTCCCTTCAACCATTGCAGGAATCATTATTTCGCTGGGAATAGGTTCCCTTTTCCTGCATTATGCCTTTGGAGGAACTTTTGCTCTTGTACGGTCTGCTTCCAGGAAAATAAACTGAATCAGGCATGGAGAAGGATGGGGTTCACGGCATGATTTCAGAAATAAAGGAAATTCCTGAATATGCTGAGAAAGTTCTGACAACCGAACAGGTATTTTCTTTGCCTCCCCATGTTCCCTATATTGGAATCGGATCATCGTATTACGCTCCGCTGGCTATGCAGCTTGCCGGATATCCGGTCAATGCTTATCCGGCTTCCGAGTTTTACCATGTCAATCAGGGGAAAAGCTTTCCTCATGGTGTTCTCATTTCGCAGTCGGGAAAGAGTTCCGAAGTACTCTGGTGCAGCAAATTATTCCGGGAATATATTGCAGTGACCAATGAAGGGGAAAGCCCTCTCGCCATGAACGCCAATTGTTCAGTAAAACTGCTCATGCATGCCGGAAGAGAAGAATTCTCCTCTTCCAAAACCTATGTTAATACATTGTTGGTTTTGCTCAGGGGTTTTCAATCGGATATTCAGCCGCTGGTGGCTTTTCTGAGGGAATATATGGCGGAAGCCGAAAGAACGGGGCGTGAGATGGCTGCCTTTGTTCATGAAAAACAGACGAAGGGGGTTTTAAGGGGGATTTTTATTCTGGGAGCCGGCTGCTCAACTGCTACTGCTTTACAGGCGTCCCTCATCTGCAGCGAATCAACCAGGATGGTATTTACAGGGATGCCACTGGCCTGGTATGATCATGGATATAAAGAGACAGCGGAAGGATCGGTCGTACTATTCATTGCACCCGAATCGGAAACCGATGCCAGACGAGCAGAGAAAATAGCAGGACTGGTAGGGAAGTCGGGCGGGTATCCTTACTTTACAAAGCCTTTACCAGGAGGTTTATTTAAGCCTGTCCTGGAAATCATTCCCTTCAATTTTCTGGCTGTTTATCTGGCTGAATATCTCGGAAGAAAGGATTTCTTTACCATAGGCAGCAAAGTTACTGAAAACGATTTGTAGCATTGCCTGTAGGGTAAATTCTGTACAAATGGAATGCAGGCAGATACAACTGGATTATCAATGGTTGAAAGAGCAGGGAGACAGAATATTTCCTCCTGCAGAAGAAGCAGATGAGCATGGCCTTCTGGCATACGGGGGTGAACTGACCAAGGAATTGCTGCTGGTTGCGTATGCAAGAGGTTTGTTCCCCTGGTATAATCCCGGAGAGCCTGTTTTGTGGTGGTGTCCTGATCCCAGGATGATTCTGTTGCCGGAATGGTTTAACCCATCAAAGTCGTTACGAAGAAAGGTCCGGTCAGGAGTGTTTGAAGTCCGCTCTGATACCTGTTTTGATGAGGTAATCAGGCATTGTGCCAGGGTTCCAAGGCCCGGTCAGGAAGGCACATGGATAACTTCGGAAATGGAGCGGGCCTATATTGCATTGCATAAGGAAGGTTTTGCCCATTCGATAGAGGTGTTCCATGAGGGGGGACTGGCAGGAGGGTTATACGGGGTATCACTGGGTAAGGCGTTTTTCGGAGAATCGATGTTTTATCTTGTTTCGGATGCCTCCAAAGTGGCTTTTTATTTTCTGGTTGAATTTCTTAAGAAGCATGAATTTCATCTGATCGATGCCCAGGTAACCACCACGCACCTGAAAAACCTGGGTGGCCGGGAAGTGCCAAGGAATGCTTTTCTGGGAATGCTTGAAAAAGCCCTTCAGTTTCCGACTTTACAGGGCAAATGGGAAGTATCTGGTTGAGCCCTGCATTGGAAGAATCCGAATGCAATGTGACAAAAAAGAATCAATTCGTTGGTTTCAATTTGTTTCAGCGGGTGTGGGATGCCGGCGAAGTGCGCATTAGTTCTTTTGCATTCCTAATGCGTAACAGGGTAAAAAGAGAAAGTGCCACAGAAATATCTGCGGCACTTTCATCTGAACACAGGTTAGTATTAGTTAGTACAGGGTTGCCTATTTTTATACGGTTAGTATTTCCTGTTCTTTTTTAGCAAATATATCATCAATTTTTTTAATATGCTGCTCGGTAATTTTTTCGAGTTCTGTTTCGCCCTTTTTCACTTCATCTTCAGGCACATGTTCTTTTTGAAGTTTTTTTAATTCCTCCATAGCTTCCCTTCTGGCAGTGCGGATTCCGACTCTGGCCGTTTCGCATTCATGCTTTACCTGTTTTACCAGTTCTTTTCTTCTTTCTTCGGTAAGCTGAGGAACAACCAGGCGGATGACCTCCCCGTTGTTGGCGGGAGTAATTCCTATGTTTGCCTGGAGGATGGCCTTTTCAATAGGGCCGATCATTGACTTTTCCCAGGGCTGGATCAGAATGGTTCTGGCATCGGTTGTACTGATGTTCGATACCTGATTAAGAGGGGTGTTGACACCATAATAATCAACATGAATGCCGTCCAGAAGATGAGGATTTGCCCTCCCTGCGCGAAGTTTAAGAAGTTCTCCATCAAGGTACTTAACTGCCTTTTCCATTTTTTCTTTTGCCACATCAAGCACCAGCTGAACGTCTTCGTGCATAAACAGAAGGTTTTTAAAAGCGTACGAAATATAGTTATTTTTTTTATTTCACCAACAAATTTGCAAATTTTTCAGCCATGGAAGTGTTTTCTGCAGAGGAACACGGCTATTGGATTATTCCGGAACTACCAGTGTTCCAATGCTTTCACCTGTAATGATTCGCAAAAGGCTTCCTGGGGTATTAATATTATAGACAACAAGGGGAAGATGGTTTTCGCGGCAAAGGGTGTAGGCTGTAAGATCCATAACAGCGAGTCCTTTGCCATAGGCTTCAGTAAATGTGATATGGTCAAATTTTATGGCACCCGGATTTTTTTCGGGGTCATCGGAATAGACTCCATCCACTCTGGTCCCTTTGAGGAGGAGGTCGGCTTTCATTTCAACGGCCCTCAGTGCGGCGGCTGTGTCGGTTGTAAAGAAAGGGTTTCCGGTTCCGGCAACAAAAATGACGACCTTATTTTCGGCAAAAGCTTCTTCAACCTTTTCGCGGCTGTATTTTTCGGCGGCAGGTTCCATTCCTATGGCGCTGAGAATACGGCATCCGACACCCAGGTTTTCGAGAACAGACTGCATTGCCAGTCCGTTGATAACTGTTGAAAGCATGCCCATATAATCGCCGCGGATGCGGTCAACGCCTTTGCCGGTTCCGGGCAAACCCCTGAAAATATTTCCTCCGCCGACAACAAGACCTATGTTGACTCCCGCCTGCCAGGCTTTTTTAACATCCTGCATATACGCCTCAATTCGGGAATAATCAAAGGGTCCGTTGGTGTTTCCGGCTAATGCTTCTCCGGAGAGTTTCAGAAGAATTCGTTTATACCTGATTTCCATTTCTGTCGGTTAGGTTATACGAAGCGATTTTTAAATGAAATGTATTTGTAAAAGGCTTTCAAAGATAGGGAATCGGCAAAAGGGGTGCAAGGGGATGGTATAAAACTTTCTGTTTTAACCCTGATTGTTATCAGGAGTGCAAAGGAACTAATGCGTAATGTGGGTTTGACATTGCCGGCATATATAAAATCAGCCGATTGAAAGCGGGTTCCAATCGGCTGAAGGATATGCAATAGTTTTTGTCAGGAATCGAGGCGATTTACTGCACCAGGGTAAAACGGATGAACCGGGTTACTTTAAGGTCTTTGTCAGATTTTTCAAGGTACTGACGAACGGTAAGTTTGGAATCTTTGATGAATTCCTGATTCAGCAGGGTATTTTCTTTCAGGAATTTTTCCAGTTTCCCTTCGGCAATTTTTTCGATAATATTGGCAGGCTTACCGGCATTTTTGGGATCGAGTTTAGTCTGATCGATAGCAATTTCACGTTCCTTGGCCAGTTTATCAGCCGGGACGTCGTCTTTATCGATCGAAACGGGATTCATTGCTGCCACCTGCATGGCAATGTCTTTGTAAATCTGCAGGTCAGAACCGGCTTTGTTAAATCCGACCACCGCAGCCAGTTTGTTGCCGGGGTGGACATATGCAAGAACATAAGGAGCCTGAACGTTATCGTAGTAGGAAAGTTCCATTTTTTCGCCGATGATACCGATTTTTTCGGTCACAAGGTCAGCAACGGTCTTTCCTTCAAGAGGCAGATTTTTAAGGGCATTGAGATCGGCGGGTTTCTTTTCGATAGCAAGGGCAAGGATTTTTTCAGCAAGGGAAATGAAATCCTGGTTTTTTGCGACAAAATCAGTTTCGCAATTGAGGCATATCATTGCCCCGAAGGTATTGGATGCATCAATCCGGGCAAGAACTACTCCTTCATTTGCTTCACGGTCGGCTCGTTTGGCGGCCACGAGCTGTCCTTTTTTGCGAATGATTTCTATTGCTTTTTCATAGTCGCCGTTAGCTTCTTCGAGGGCTTTTTTGCAGTCCATCATTCCGGCGCCTGTCATTTTGCGCAGTTTCTGGACTTCAGCAGCAGATATCTGGGTCATAGTGATTTCCTTTTAATGATTGGTAACTATTTTTTCTGACTACGTGTAGTTTTCCTGGCAGGTGCTACATCAGAAGATTCTTCGTCGGGTAATGAAGGGGATGTGGATTCTTCGGATTCATCGTCTTCTACTTCGGTTTCTTCAACGGATGCTTCCACTTCTTCCACTTCTTCCTCTTCGGTTTCCTCTTCGGTTTCGTCGGTTATTTCTTCGGCTTCTTCCAGTTCTTCTTCTGCAATTAATTCAGGAGCAGCAGTTTTTTTGCGGGTTCCTTTTCCTTTTTCCGATTTTTCAGGCTCGGCTTCTTTTTCAACTTTTCTTTCGCTGAGGCCTTCCTCAATAGCGTTGCAGATAGCGTCGACGATAAGGGCTATGGATTTGGAAGCGTCGTCATTTGCGGGTATAGGGAAGTCGACAAGGTTCGGGTCAGAATTTGTATCGACCATGGCAAAGACGGGAATATTGAGCCTGCGGGCTTCTTTGACCGCAATATGTTCTTTCAGGATGTCGACAACGAAGATAGCTGCAGGGAGGCGGGAAAGGTCGGCAATTGAACCGAGGTTTTTTTCCAGTTTTGCTCTCTGACGGGCAATCTGAAGTTTTTCTCTTTTGCTCAGGTTGTCGAATGTACCGTCGGCAGACATTTTATCGATAGCCGCCATTTTCTTGACAGCCTTCCGGATGGTAGGAAAGTTGGTGAGCATACCACCGGGCCAGCGTTCAGTTACATACGGCATGTTGATTTTCTTGACCCGTTCAGCCACGATGTCTTTAGCCTGTTTTTTGGTGGCCACGAAAAGGATCTTCCGTCCCGACTTGGCTATTTGTTTAATAGCCTGGCAGGCTTCATTCAGTTTGATAGCTGTTTTGTGAAGGTCAATAATGTGGATCCCGTTCTTTTCCATGAAAATATACGGGGCCATTGCCGGGTTCCATTTGCGCTTGAGGTGGCCAAAGTGCACACCGGCTTCAAGAAGTTGTTCGAATGTTACGTTGTTCATGTGCGTTATTTTGAATTGTTAACTTTCCGTACAATCAACCACATGGTAGCCGGCTGACACCGGGTCCTTGCGGTTTGGATACGAAACAATCCGGCAGAAATGCCTTATCGTTTGCTGAACTGGAAGCGTTTACGAGCTCCGGGCCGGCCGGGCTTTTTGCGTTCCACTTCACGCGGATCACGGGTAAGAAATCCCTGAGCCTTCAGAACCGGACGGTAATCCGGATTGATTTTTACCAGGGCGCGGGCAATGGCAAGGCGAAGTGCTTCGGCCTGCCCTGTAATACCCCCGCCGTCCAGATTGACGCGGATGTCAAATCCATTGGCAAGATTCAGGGCCTGAAGGGGTTGGGTTGCTTTGTACTGCAAAATTTCATCAGGAAAATATTCTTTAAAATCCCTGTCATTGATGATAATATTTCCGGAGCCTTCTTTAACGAATACGCGTGCTACGGCACTTTTTCTTCGTCCAACAGCATTGATAATGTCCATGGATATTATTTGAGTGTGTTAATGTCAAATGGTTTCGGATTCTGGCCGGCCTGTTTGTGTTCAGGACCAGCATAAACATAGAGGTTTTTGAAGATTGCTCTTCCCAGCCTGTTTTTCGGGAGCATTCCACGCACTGATTCTTCAATCAGAGATGCAGGGTTCTTTTTCAGCATTTCCTCCGGGGTAATTTCAACCTGGCTTCCCGGATAGCCGCTGTGTTTAAAATGCACCCTGTCGGTCCATTTTTTCCCTGTCAGTTTGATTTTATCTGCATTGATCACGATGACGTTATCACCGCAATCAATATGGGGCGTGAAATATGGTTTATGTTTGCCGCGCAGAAGCCGGGCAACTTTTGAACAGAATCTTCCCAGAATCTGGTCTGTGGCATCAACAACCAACCATTCCTTCTGAACAGAAGCTTTGTTGGCAGAAACTGTTTTAAAACTTAATGTATCCACAACAAATTATTATGTTTAACTTTTTAAATTCACAACTTCAATAACGGGTTGCAAAAATACAATTTATTTTTATTCTGCAATACCGGAATAGGGAAAATTTGAAACGCATTCATATTCAATGAGTTTGCAAAATTAGCAATAAATTGACAGATTTGGGTTATGGTAAAGCCGGAAATTTCGTGGCATAACATATTTCTGTTTTTCCTTATTGTAACGGTAGGGTCGTTGCCGCTTTCTCCCTTTCTTACCAGCGTAGGAATCATTGGATCGGCAGTGTCGTGGCTTTTTGCAGGGAGCCTTAAAGGGAAGAAAGCCGGTTTAATCAGGTCAAATGATGTCTGGCTTTTCCTGGGTATATATTTTTTGCATATAGTCGGCTTGCTTTACACATCGGATTTTACCTATGCCTTTCACGATCTTAAGGTAAAACTACCCCTTCTGGTGCTTCCGGTAATTTTTGTTACGGCAGGGCCTCTTACGTTTACAGAAAGAAGGATCATCCTGATTTTTTTTACGGCAGCGGTAGTAACCAGCAGCATAATCAGTGCCTCCATTTTGCTGATTCCCGGAAAACTGAACGGAGAAGATGTCAGGCAGATGGCTCCGTTTATTTCCCATATCCGGTTGGCGCTGATGGTTGATCTGTCCATTTTCACAGCATTTTCTTTTGGGCTTACAGCTCAGAGAAGATGGGAAAGGTACCTGCTCTTCGGGGCAGGAATATGGCTTGTCATTTTTCTGTTCCTGCTCAAGTCGTTTACCGGGCTTATCCTTTTTCTGGTATGTCTGTTTGTCCTTATTCCTGTTTACCAGCATAAAATCCCTTCCTTTTTCTGGCGGAGGGTCATTGTTGTTATAAGCATTGTTGTTCCTGTTATTTCGCTGATATATCTGGTGGTTTCGGTCAGGAGATACTATTCATTTGATGAAACGAATCCGCATCAGGTTGCAGTTTATACGGAGGGGGGAAGGGCATACCGGCATGATTTTCGTGCCAGAGATGTTGAGAACGGACATTTTGTATGGCAAAATGTATGTGAAGATGAACTTCGTATTGCCTGGCCCCTGCGCAGTCGGATTCCTTACGACAGTCTTGACCGGAGGGGTAATCCCATACGGTTTACCCTTATCAGGTATCTGACATCAAAGGGCTTACCTAAAGATTCGCTTTCTGTAATGCGGCTTGCCGATGACGAGATCAGCAGTATAGAAAATGGTGTGGCAAACTATCTGTACAGAAATAAACTGGCTTTGTATCCCTATGTTTACAGGGTTCTATGGGAACTTGACTCGTATGCCCGGGGCAATAATCCATCGGGGCATTCGGTTGCTCAAAGGATCATTTACTGGAAGGCGGCTCTGCAGATCATCAGGGAGAACATCTGGTTCGGGGTAGGAACAGGGGATGTTCAGCAGGCGTTCAATGCATATTATGAGAGGAATGAGGTCAATTTACAGAGAAAATTCTGGCTGAGAGCGCATAATCAGTATCTGACTTTCATGGTGACTTTTGGAATACCCGGTTTTCTGATCATAATGGCCGGATTGCTGCTGCCTTTTTTCAGGAAAATAAAGTACATTTCTTTTCTTGCCGCAGTATTTCTGATCATTTCGTTTTTAAGCATGATTCCGGAAGACACGCTGGAAACGCAGGCCGGCGCAACCTTTTTTGCCTTTTTCTACAGTTTTTTTATTCTGGCAAACCGTGAGTGATCTGGTGACTGTGAGAATCAGGTATTTGGCATGGAGATAAAGAAACAATGAATCAGGAAGCGAATCATAGACTTGGGAGGGACTTTTTTATAAGGGATGCGACAGAGGTTGCTCCTGCACTGATTGGGAAGACGCTTGTCCGATTTTTCCCGGATGGAAGAACAATCCGGCGATTGATTACGGAGGTTGAGATTTACCGGGGTGAAGAAGACGAAGCCTGCCATGCCAGCAAAGGAGTGACTACCAGGAACAGAGTGATGTATTCCGAAGGGGGGCTGGTATATGTTTATTTAATTTATGGGATGTACTGGATGCTGAATTTTGTCACCGGTCCGGAAGGACATCCCCAGGCGGTATTAATCAGGGGTATAGATGGGTTTGATGGCCCCGGTAAACTGACCCGTGCCCTGGAGGTAGACGGAAGTTTTTATGGCGAAGACCTCACCCGGTCAGAACGCATCTGGGTTGAAGAGGGCATAAAAAATTTCAGAATTGGCAAAGGGAAGAGAATTGGGATTGATTATGCCGGCGAAAAATGGCGATCGAAGCCCTGGCGTTATTTTCTGAAAAAATCGTAAGATTTATTTTTTCTTCTTTGAGGATGATTTTTCCTGCGGGGGGTTTTTCATTGCATCCAGTTTGGCCTGTGCTGCCTCCAGTGTCGCCCTGGCTTTTTTCAGACCTTCTCCGGCAGTTTTTTTCATGTTTTTACCCTTTTCAACATTTTTTGTTCCATCAGCTGATTTTTTGGTAGCTTCTTTCAGACGGAGGTCGGCATGCTTAATATCCTGCTTGTACTGGTTGTCAAGGGATTTCAGATCAGCTTTTGCAGAGGCAGCTTCTTCTTTGTTTTTTGAAGTGGCTTTCTTTTCAAGAACTTTTTTGCTGGTAAGGTATTCTTTCTCAATTTTTTTCCTGTCATTTTCCGCCGATTTCATTTCGCTTTTGGATTCTGTAATCATCTGATTACCAACGCTTATCAATGAATCGGCCACAGTCAGCTGGGCTTCGAACTTGTCTACATTGGCCTGCGCGGCGGCCACTACTGCTTCCTGTTTTTTAATGGCTGATTCGTTGCTGGTTTGCTGGGCAAACATGGCTGATACGCCTGACAAAGAAAACATCAACAGGTAAAAGACTTTCTTAAACGATGAAGGTTTCATATGCAAAATATTTGATAGGTAAAGATAGGTAAAAATCTTAATGCTGGACTTTATCCGATAAAACATCCATGTATTGCAACCGCAAACCCTTATGAACAAAATTCAAATGATGGGTGTTCCCCCGCTTTGGCGGGGCAGGCTATCCGACCTTTAAAAATCTATCTTGTTCGGGTGAAACAAGAACCAAAATAAACTGCGCAGATATTCCCATCAGCGTGCGCAGGATAAAAACTTGTTATCTTTGCCGGTATACCTAACAGATTTAAGCTTACATGCTATGAACATACTTTTACTGGGTTCAGGAGGCCGTGAACATGCCCTGGCATGGAAAATAAGGCAAAGCGGTAAATGTAAAGCCCTGTATATTGCTCCGGGAAATGCAGGTACCCTCAGGGAAGGCACCAATGTTTCATTAGACATACTTGATTTTGAGTCGGTAGGTAATTTTTGCAGGGAAAAGAACATCCAGATGGTTGTTGTGGGTCCGGAAGAACCTTTGGTAAGGGGGATAGCCGATTATCTCAGGAAGCGGGAAGATTTAGCCGGCATTATGGTAATTGGTCCGGACAGGGCGGGAGCGAAGCTGGAAGGAAGCAAAGACTTTGCCAAGCATTTCATGATGAAATACAATATTCCCACAGCCGCATACCGGACGTTTACCCTGGAAGAGTATGAAGCCGGAGTGCAGTTTCTCCGCAGTTTACGGCCTCCGTATGTTATCAAAGCAGATGGCCTGGCAGCAGGGAAGGGGGTGTCGGTGGTGCATGATTTGAAAGAGGCGGAACAGGAACTGCATCATATGCTGAGTGGAAAGTTTGGCACAGCGAGCACCCGGGTTGTTGTGGAGGAATTTCTGAAAGGTATTGAGCTTTCGGTATTTGTTATTACCGACGGTATAACATACAGGCTGCTTCCTGAGGCCAAAGATTACAAGCGTGCCGGGGAGGGGGATACAGGGCAGAATACCGGAGGGATGGGAGCTGTTTCTCCTGTGCCTTTTGCCGACAAAACCTTCATGACAAAAGTGGAAGAACGCATTATTCTACCCACGATGCAGGGGTTGAAGAAGGAAGGAATTCATTATCAAGGTTTTATATTCTTCGGGCTAATGAATGTGGATGGGAATCCTTATGTAATAGAATACAATGTGCGGTTGGGTGATCCGGAGAGTGAAGTTATTCTTCCCCGGCTGGAAAACGATATTGTTCAGCTTTTTGAAGCGGTGGCTTCGGGAAGGTTAAATGAGGAAAAAATCCACATATCACCTGAAGTTGTGACCACGGTAATGTTGGTTTCAGGGGGATACCCGGGTACTTACCGGAAAGGTTTTGAGATAAGCGGGCTCGATGAGGTGAGCGGAAGTATTGTTTTTCATGCCGGTACTGCCATGCAGAACGGGAAAATTGTTACATCCGGCGGAAGGGTTCTTGCTGTAAGTTCATCAGGAAGGACCATGGAAGAAGCACTTGAAATGTCGTACAAAAATGCCCGTTCCATTTCGTTTGAAGGGATGTATTACCGTGGCGACATAGGCTTTGATCTGAAATAATTTTCTAATTTATTTATAAGGTGCTGCTCCGACTACTCAGGTTGAATTCCCTTTGGATCAGTTTTATTTTCATACTGATTTGGGGAATTGTATGGTTCACTATCGGGGCCAGAGTGCCCAATCCGGCAGGACCATATGAGGGGATGCCCATGTACAGGCTGGCAGCTTCTTTTATCTTTTCGGGCGGTATTCTGAAGCAAACAGCGGGTTTTGCTTTTTTGCTGATAACAGGTTTGTATACAGCAAGTCTTAATACCAGGTACCTGTTTCTGGGAAGCAGATCGCAGATGCCGTTTGTTTTTTTTATGTTAATGGCGGGAAGCCGGCCGGGTGACACCGATATTTATCCAGTTCTGATAGCTCTCCCATTTATCCTATGGGCGTTTGAGAGGTTGGTTTCCTCCTATCGTGTGCAGAAAAATTCGTACCATGCATTTGAAGCCGGACTTCTGATTGGCGTTGCTTCCTTTTTCTATGCTCCTGCCATGGTATTTTTCATTCTGGTTCTGGT
Source organism: Bacteroidales bacterium (assembly GCA_012517825.1). Classification (NCBI taxonomy): domain Bacteria; kingdom Pseudomonadati; phylum Bacteroidota; class Bacteroidia; order Bacteroidales; species Bacteroidales bacterium. Next base: position 25,999 of record JAAYUG010000084.1, read on the forward strand.
AGGAGTATATTTGTTTCGTCAGCCCGGAGTTAGAGAGTATTTGCTGGCACTAACCGGATACCTGCTGCCATTTGGATTTTATTTTGCGGGGTTATTTATTCTTGATAAGCCACTGGAGGATGTTACCCATGAGATGTTCTCGTATCTGTTGAGTCCCGGCAGAGAGTCTTTTTCACTTGCTGAAGGGATCTGGACAGGTTGTTATGTTTTTGTTCTTCTGGTTTCCAGTTATTTCATGATTTTTCGCTTTCAGACAAGGAAAATCATTCTAAGGAGGTCGTTTACACTTTTTTTCTGGTGGTTTGTTCTGTGCGTTGTTGCCTTCTTTCTGGTTCCTTCAGCCGGTAAGGAAATACTGGTTTTACCAGCGGTGCCGGTATCATATCTATTTTTGGAGTTTTTCCTCAATACTAAAAACAAAAAGTGGGGAGAATTTCTGTTATGGCTGATGGTAATCTCTCTGATTTTCTATCTGAGATTTCAGGTAATATAGAGAGTCTCAGTCTTATTTTGTTTCCACATAAGAAAGTATGGCTGCAACCTCCCCGGGGGTGCCATCGGGAAATTCAATAAAGAGGTGATAGACTCCGGTTTTTGTACAGGCAAAATCGAACCCGGGATAATCTTTTCCGGTGGCAGGGTTAAAGGTTGTACCCATCAGGCGGCTTTCGTCATACAGTTTAAGAACGACCTTTCCCGCAAATGAAGGGCTTTTACAGACGGTAAAGCGGTAGCGGACATTTTTCTTGAGGAGCATGGTAAACTTGGTCGGAATGAGTTTTCCGTCGGCTGTATACTGAGGATTGCCGGCTTTGAAATCCTGAAGGTATACGGCATCCTTTCCGGCATTCATGGCACAATCCTGAATTTCCTTGCTCAGGTCCTGTCCTGAAATTTGAGCAGGAAGAAAAGCAGGTATCAGGAAGACCAGTAAGCGGGCTATTTTGAGTAATTGCTTCATATTTCCAGGTAGTTGTCAGAGAGTAAGAAGATTATTACGCAGTTTTTTTGTTTCTTCCAGAATTTTTGGAAGAACATCCGGTTTTATTTCAATGTGGCTTTTTTCATTTTGTTTAATTACCAGCATCCCATTTTCTTCAACCATTTCCGGCTCGCCCAGTTCATAGGTAATTGTAACCTGATCAAAGAGTTTTTTAATGGGATCCATCAAATCAATAAGGGAGTTGAAATAGGGGTCTCTTTTATAATTTTTCAGAACAAGAAGCAGATCAGCGAGTACGATTTTCTGCTCCCCGATTCGTTCAGCAAGTTCAGGATGAGGTTTTTGTTCGTACATGGTAGTAGCCAGAAAAAGCCCTTCAATCCATGTGCCCGTAATGATCAGTGCGCTGAGGTTGCCTCTTTTGTTGGTTCTCAGATAATCGTCCATCTGATTAAATGAATGAACCGACAAGAAAATCAGGGAATCCAGATTTTTATCATTTGTGGCGAGGCGTTTCAGGGTGGCGAAATCAAAAAACTGACCTATACGAAGGTTTTCTGAAAGATTTCTGATGGCGGCAAGGTAATCCACCACAGAAGTCCGTTTATTGTAAATGTTCAGGTATCCCAGATCTGCGCCAAAGATTCCGAGATGGAGAGCCTGCTGGTTTTCGGTGGTAATTCTGGAGAGATCGTTTGGATTGGCAAGAGCTCCTTGTGAAAATGGAGCACCGACTTTTTTCAGAAGGGAGGCAATTTCAACAGGGGAAGAAAGATTGTCGATGATTTCAGTCATGGCCTGCTGGGAAATAGCCATACTTTCTGACAACAATGAATCAGAGATTTCGCCAAAATCGGTTCTGGAACTTTTTCTTCCGCAACCTGCCAAAACAAAAGCAATGATAAGGGCAATCGCTAGTTTGTGCATCTTCGGTTTACATTAGTTGATCATCCCAAATTTATGAAATAAAACCAATCTATGCATCAGAAAATTTCATAACCATACGGATATCAGGTTACAAAAGGCCGAAAGTTATGGAAATGGGGCAAAATCCCGTTTTTCGGCATTCCCGCTGATACAATGCGGCTCCTTTGTAAAAAACATCAGGAAATACTTTAACGATGATCTCCGGGTTGTTGACGCTTTTTTTCCGGTTTATGACAGGGCTGTGAATCGTCCTACTGCATGAAGATTCATTGGAAGGATGGCAGGTTTTTTCTTTTTCTCCGGAAAGAGGATATCAGATTCAGTAGTTTCAGCAGAAGGTTAAAGTAGAGAATGACATATAACACCAGTGTATAAACAACGACAAAAATGATATTGAACCAATAGGTGTCAACCAGCAGGCCGGCAAAATGTTTCCTCGGAGCGAAAAAATGCGAGCGGAAATCCAACGGGCCGGAAGGTTCAGGGTCGCGGTAAACCGGATCATTTTGCTGGTACAAATGGTGCCGGTATTCCAGGATTTTTTTCTTTTCGAATATTTTTCTCACCTGATCGGAGACACTTTCGTTGAAATAGGAGTCGTACAGATGATAATACATTTCCCTGTTCCGGGCAAGCATGAGGCTGATCAGGTTTTCCTTCATGCCATTGTATTGCAGAAAAATCTTGTTGTAAAAAGAGTCCAGAGAATCGAGGTATTGCCTTGCGGCTGGCAGCATGTTATCATTAAATTCATCAGAGGAAGGTAAAGCAGGAGCAGGAAATTTAACATCGGAGGTCAGCTGAATTTGTTTCCGGATCTCATTTGAAAGCAGCAGCATATCAGAGAAGAATGCGGAAGAATCCTTTCCGGCGTTCTGTTTGCCCTCGATCCGGTCGAGTCTTTTTCTGAGTTCAGGGATATAATATCCCTGCATAAAATCGGCACGGCTGATTTGCTTTTCGAATGCATAAAAGTACTGCTGATAGCGGTTATCTTTAAACTGGTGAACCATCAGGGCTTCGTATGACCATTTGGTTGGCATGAATTCGGCCAGCAGGGGTGTTTTGTCAACCCGGGAAATCAGACGGTTCAGTTTGTCAAAGGGGAACATTGCACCGCTGAGCACCATCATAGGAATAATGAGGAGGGGAATAATGATGTAGATGGTTACCACTGAGTTGAACGAGGAAGACACAATCAGTCCCATCAGGTTGGCGCAGGCGGCGGTAACAAAGAAAGCCAGCCAGTAATGGAAGGTCATTTCTTTGATGGAAAGGATATTGTTCCCGATAAGGATAAACACAAGAGCCTGCAATCCGGAAATCACCAGAAGGAGAAAAACCTTCGACAGCAGGTAGCTTGAGCGGCTGAGATGTAAAAACTGTTCCCGTTTGAGGATTTTCCGGTCGTGGAAGATCTCTTCGGCACTGAGGGTAAGCCCGAGAAAGACAGCAACAATCAGGATCATGAAAATATAAATGGGTATATTTTCATTCTCGCGGTATATATAGGTACTGGAATCGGGATTGGCAATATACCGGATCAGGAAGGACAGCAGAAGAGCAAGGGCAGGGGTTTCAATAAGATTGAGAGCTATATATTGTGTATTGTGGAGTTTGGCGATGACATCCCTTTTCAGGTAAATGACGAGTTGTCTGAACCAGGAAGGAACGGCAAGAATACGGGGCGGGGGTTCGGATACGGGAGGAAAGGATTCCGGAGTAATATTTTCCAGGTACAACTGATGCCATTGTTCCGGTGATACCTTTCTCCTGCCGGTATATTGTCCGTATTCGTTAACGACTTCAGCTTCGATGATGGAGAAAACCTGTTCTGGATTTACATTTCCGCACAGGGGGCATTCCCCCACTTCGCTGTTGATTTGTTTGTCCATCCGTTTGAAGTACATCACAGATTCTACCGGATTTCCGTAATATACAGGGTATCCGCCGGTATCAAGAATCAGGATTTTATCAAACATTTTAAAGATTTCGGAGGAAGGCTGGTGGATGACCACAAAAACGAGCTTTCCTTTCTGCGATAATTCCCTGAGGAGGTCCATTACGTTTTCCGAGTCGCGTGACGACAAGCCGGAAGTAGGTTCATCCACAAAGAGTACCGAGGGTTCGCGTATAAGTTCCAGGGCAATATTGAGCCGTTTTCGCTGTCCTCCGGAAATTTCCCTGTTCAGAACAGATCCAACTTTCAGGTGGCTGTATTCGAGGAGGCCAAGGCTTTTCAGCACCTGGTTGGAGAGAGCCGTAATTTCATCCTTTGATTTGTCTCTGAAACACTGGCAGGCAGCAAACCAGAGGTTCTGGAATACCGTGAGTTCTTCAATAAGAAGGTCATCCTGAGGGATCACTCCAATAACCCCTTCGAGGTCTTTTTTTCTTTTGTGAAGGTCGATGCCGTTGATATAAATTTCTCCCTGAAACGGTTTTTCAATTCCTGCGAGAACATTCAGGAGGGTTGTTTTTCCGGCACCACTGGCTCCCATAATTCCGATCAGGCGTCCCTGCGGCTCTGCAAAGGTGATGTTTCGCAATCCGAATTCTCCGTTCGGGAAGCGATAAGAAATGTTTCGTGCTTCAAAGAGAATCTGCTGACCGGGCATCAGCGGCTGGAACCTTGAAGAAACATCGCTGTAATATACAGGTTTGCTTTTCGGAAAACGGAGGGCACTGCCGCTGGCAAAAAGGTAGATTCTGTCGGGGAAAACCTGCATGCCGTTCAGGGTTACCAGATCGTTCCCCGAGTATTTCAGGAAGTACAGGTCGACGGAAGGAATTCTCAGGATAAACACCTCTCCGGAAAGAGATTCGCAGCTGATATGGATAATTTTATCCAATCCGGGTGAAGAAGAGCTAATGATCACCAGGTTGGGATCGGGATGCAGCGTTGGGGAAGGCAGTGCGGCAAAACGGCGGATGCTTTCAAATTCACCGGCTGAAATATTGAAGACTTCGGCAACGGTGTTGATAATAGCCATCCGCTGTGCGCTGTACCTTTTGTTGATATTGATCAGTTCAAACAGGCGGAATAATACGATAACTTTTTGCTCGCGGGTGAGGGTTTTATTGATTTTCCGGCAGATACTAAGAATTTTCACAGAATCCCTGACGGAAGTAAGCCGGTATTGTTTTGCTGAGGCATCTTTATTATCGGAATCATGTAAGGAAATTTCGGCAATTTTTTCAAAGAGCTGATAATATTCATTCACTTTATCCTGGCTGAGCTGACGGCTAAGGAATTCCCTGATATACTTCAGCTCATCGGACGCAATTCCTTCATCCTGTTTGGCAATAATGCCAAAGAGCTGCATCAGGGCTTTCAGAATTTCTTCGCTCATGGGTGAAGGATTGGTTTACTCAATAAGGCAGGTGGTCAAAAGGGATATCGACGATTTCTGAATATTCGATGCCGGCGTCGGCCATATCTTCATCGTTTTTGGGATAATGCCACCGGATGCGCACATTTCTGCCCTCGGCGGAGAGTTTTTCAAGGCGCAGAAGGATATCGAGGATGATTTTGGAAGAAGCCGTATTGAAGTACGACATCTGGAAATCGACAATGGTATTTTCTGCCGGTGCGGCAAGATATTCGTCAAGCCATTGCAATACCGGACTATAAAAGTTGGACACATCTTCTGGCAAAGATCTGCCTGAAAATCTGAAATTTCCTGTATCGGGGTTCAGAACGATTTCAGGAGTATCTTCTGTTGCTGGTATGTGTATCTTGTTCATATTTGCTGGTATTATAATTTTCTTGGAATGAAGGCTGTAAAAAGAAAGAAGTACATATTTTCTTCGACAGGTATGAAGCTATAATCGAACTTTTTGCCTGTTTTGCGCCGGATATCAATAAATCCGAGGCCAGCTCCGCCTTTTTGTGAAACATGGCCCAGGATTATCTGACTTTTATAAAGGTTGTCAAGTTCACTGCGGGTAAGATGGTTAATCTGGTCCAGAATGGCTGAGATTTCCTCCTTTTTGGCTGATGAGACCAGGTTTCCTGTAGTGACGGAGTATTCACCCGGGCTTCGGGCGATGACAAAAATTCCCCTGCTGGTTTTTTGCAAGGAAGGTTCAGTCTCATCGGAGTGTTTGCTGAGGTTCTGAAGGGTTTCAATCAGCACGTGGAATACTCTTTGCTGAACGGTTTGAGGGTCATCGGGTTTTGTAATGCTGGTTTCGGTGAGTTCGGCGAATGTTTTGATCAGTTTATGTGTTATTTCTCCTTCATAGACCAATGAAATCTCAAATGCTTTCATTGACCTGTAAACGGAGTAAACAAAATCCTGAAAACCGGTAATATCTTGCTGAACCATCGGGGTGGTTGTTAAAATTCAATACCAATCATCAATACGTCGTCGAGTTGTTTTTCATTTCCTGTCCATTCCCTGAAATCGCGGGCAAAAAGGTCGCTGTATTCCGGCATGGTATATCCGCGGTACTGGAGAATGAGTTCCCTTACGCGGTTGTTACCGTACTTTGATTTATCGGGGCCTCCGAGCTGATCGGTAAGACCGTCGGTAAAGAAGAAGATACGGTCACCTTTAAGGGCTTTAAAGGAGTGGTTGGTAAAGGGTTTTTCTGTCTTTTTACCGACGGGGATTCCTCCTATAGCTTTCAGATCGCCTTTAAACTGAGTTATTTCGCCGCTACGCAGGAGGTAAAGGGGGCGATGGGCTCCGGCAAAATGAACTTCCTGGGTATTCAGGTCAATACGTACCAGCGCCACGTCCATTCCATCCCTGGCATCGGTATCATTGGAGTGCTGGCGAAGGGTGTTTCTGACTCCTTCGTGCAGGAGATCAAGCAAATGGGCGGCTGAAATTTCTTTTTCGCGTGTGGCAATATTGTTTAAGAGGAAGTAAGCAATAAAGGAAAGCATGGCACCGGGCACTCCATGGCCTGTACAATCAATTGCCGCCAGGTACAGGATGTCTCCCTGCCGGAAAAGCCATGGGAAATCGCCGCTTACCACATCCCTGGCCTGGTAGAGCAAGAAGGATTTCGGCAGGTGCTGCCGCAGGGTCTTATTGTCGGGAATGATGGATTGCTGAATACGACGGGCATAGTTGATGCTATCCTGAATCTTCCGGTTTTTTTCTTCGATTTCCCGGTGGGTATTTTTCGCTTCGGTTACATCGTGACCGACAAAGAGTACAGACTCAAGTTCATTATCGGCAATTTCGGGAATGGCATCAAAACTAAGGTATATATGCGTTTTTCCATCGGGGGTTTCATTTGTCAGGGCCACTTCGCGGGTAACTTTAGCGGGAGATTCTTTCATTTCGTTGATGGCAGAGCGGAAAAAGCCAAGCAGTACCTCATTAAGACCGATATCTTCGATAGTTCTTCCGGTCACCTCTCTGGGAGCAAGGCCTGTATATTTTTCAATCATGGGATTGACGTAAAAGAATTGCCCTGCGGGGCTAAGTCGTAGAATCAGGTCGGGTGAGTTTTCCGACAGGGACTGCATTTTGCTTTTCAGGCGTTCTTCCTTTTCTGCTTTTTTACGGGCGGTGATGTCGCGGGTATTCATAAGAATTCCCTGGATAGCAGGGTCATCCAGGAGGTTGCGTCCGGTGGTTTCGAGGAAAATTCTTTCCCCGTCCTTTTTCATGTAGGTGTACTGGAGAGTCTGCGGCTGGGAGGGATTTTTGATGAGTTCGCTGAACATGGCGCGCAGTTCGGCTTCTCCCCGACGGGTAATGCGCTGGAGGTCTTTCCCTTTCATCATTTCAGAGGGAGTATAACCCAGAATTCTTGTTACCGAAGGGCTGACGAATTTCAGCATCATGTTTTCGTCGTAGATAAAAATGATTTCGGAAGCATTTTCAAGGAGGGAATGGAGTCTTTTCTGGGCATTTTCCACTTCGCGGATTTGTGCTTCGAGCTTTTTGTTTGTAATCTGGAGTTGTTCCTGGGTAGCCTTCATCTCTTCTGCGCTCATACGTAGTTGTTCTTCACTCTCGCGGAGTTCTTCCGTGATTTTCTGTGCCTGGCGGAGCAGGTTTTCGGTTTGCTGGTTTACGCGGAGGTTAAATAACGTACGGGCAATGATTTCAGCCAGTTCGCGCATGAACCGTATGGTTAGCTCAGGAATATGGTCTTCGAGGGAGGCCACTTCAATGACCCCCTGCAGTTTTTCGTCGGTAATCAATGGCACAATCAGAAGGCTGCGGGGTTTCCTGTCGCCCAGAATACCGGAGGTAATGGTCATATAATCGTCTGGGATTTCGGTGCGGTAAATGAAATCCCTTTCGTAGGCACATTGTCCAATCAGACCCTGCCCAATCCGGAATTCCTTCTGGACATATTTTTTCCGGTTATAGGCATAGGTGGCAACGTTGACAAGAAGGTTTTTTTCCTCATCATAAAAGTAGAGGGCGCCCTGGATAGCGTTGATATATTTAATCAGGTTGGCGATAACTTCGTAAGACAGTTCGTCAATTTTGTTATGAATGCGGAGAATGTTTGATATGAGTTCCTTCCCTTCGGCAATCCAGTTTTGTTCCTGTTCCTTCCGGGAGTTGGCAAGAAGGTTATCGCGCATAACGAGAAGGGCTTTGCCCAGGATATCGTCTTCTCCGCTGAGGGTATATTGAAAATGGAAATTTCCGGATCCGATTTCTCTGGCAAATGTTGCATTGCGTGAATAGTTTTCTTCGAGCCTGCGCAGGTGTTCATTGAATGATTTCCGATCGGCATTTCGTCTGCGTGTTTCCCCATAGGTAATCAGAGCAAAGAGAAAAGGAAAAAGATCAACCAGAAAGTGGATAGGATTTCGAACATGGGCTGATGCAATGTTTCCGGCCGTGAGCATTTCGTTATGGATACCTGCATCGAGAATCCATGCCATAAATGGGAAAAGCAACCCAACGGCAAATGCTGCCATTACCCTTGCGGCAACATAGCTTGCGGAAAGTTTTTTATAGAAAGCTGAAATTTTCATAGCAATCAGGCTCTGTTGTTCGCATTAAAATGGCGGATCAGGATTTTTCCGACCAATTTACCAAGCTGTGTCAGCACCTGTAAGTCATTTTCGTTAAGAGGTTTGAACGTGGCAATTTCAAGAAATCCCAGGTTTTTATCTTCTTCGATTAAGGGAAGGATGAGAAGGTAGCCGGGGTCTGAACTACCAAGGCCGGAAATGACGGTAAGGTAATTTTTGGGCACATGGGTAATGTAGATCATGCGTTTGTCTTTTACGGCCTGTCCCGGTAAGGATTCCCCGAGGCGTACTTCCGGAGGCGGATCGGGAGAATACCAGGCATAGCGGGCTATAGGCTTGAATACATCGGAATCGGGTTCGGGGACATAAAAAAGTCCGGTTACAATATCGTATTTCCGGGCCAGGTGACTCAGAACCCCTTCGGCAAACAAGCTGAGCTTTTCAGGGATTGCGGCAGGAAGAAGATCTTCGGCCAGTGTCTGAACCGATTCGGATGAATCGGTGTATGCCTGGGTATTTTCGTTAGCAGGGGCTGAGACATTGCCATTGATTCCGGTTACGCCGGTAAGGGCTTCCGGATAAAGGGTTTCGGCCGGGTGAATGTTCTTCTGCCATGCCGAAAGAAAAAGAAAAAGGGAAAAAATACCTGCCAGAAATATACATGCAACAAAAGCAGTAACCGTTTCGGATTGTGAAGGTTGTACTTCCATTCTGCGGAAGAGGGAAAAGAGAACAAGAAAATCGGCCAGCAGCAGAATCAGTAAGAGAAAAAGTATCAACCTGTTGCGTAAAAACGGGACCATTTTGAGTCAGGTTAAATTTGTCAGGAAATTTACAATTTGTTCCGGACTTAGCACAAAATCAGGATTCAATAATTTAAGGGCGGCTTCGGGCATGGTTTTGACTTCGCATGAAGCAGGGTCCTGTATGATGCAAATTCCGCCAAGTTCTTTGATTTTTGACATTCCGTGGGCTCCATCCTGGTTTGCGCCTGAAAGAAGCACTCCGATCAGGTGGTTCCGGTAGGCACGTGCTGCGGTAAGGAAAGCAAGATCAATCGAAGGGCGGGCATGATTGACGGGAGGTTCTGTGCTGAGGGCGATGGTCTGGTAGTTTTCGATGAGCAGATGGTAATTCGCCGGTGCAAGGTAGGCAATTCCCGGAAGAATGGTTTCCTTGTCAAAAGGTTCTTTGACCGGTATGGATGACTGTATGGAAAGAGCTTCAACAAAACCTGATCTGACGTTTTTCAGGCGATGAAGGCACAGAAAAACCGGAAAAGGCAGGGGGGTGCGCAATGCATGCAGAATATTGACAACTGTTCTGAAACTGCCGGCGGAACCTCCTATAATAAGCGCTTTATCCATAGTTCATTTTTTCCGGTATATTTTTTCTTCGGCATTAACTATCAGGAATCGATCTGAAAAATAGGAAAGATCAATTTGTTCCTTGTTTCCGATAACCAGAATTCCTGCCTGGTGCAAATTCTGATGGAAAAACGAAAGAGTCTGGTTCTGGAGATGCTTGCCATAATAGAGCATCTGGTTTCTGAAGAGTATCAGATCAAATGAGGCAGAATGTTTTTTTTCGGCGGGTAAAAAGGATACATCAAATTCAATAAAGCCGTCCATTGGAAGGGTTTTGTAATACAGGATTCCCTTGCTGGTAAAATAATCGGTGAGCTGGTTTTTTCCGCCTGCGAGAAGATAATTTTCAGTACCTGAAAGGATTTTGTCGCGTCGGGTGATGCCGGTGAGGATATGCTCGAGATTTTTTTTGCTGGGGCAGGTGGCCTGTATCCGCACATCGGCAAGAACTTCCATTTCATGAAGCAGAATGATGAGGGAGTAGAGTTCATCTCCTGAAACACAGGAGGGCAACCAGATTTTTATTTTCCCCTTTTGACTGAGGATTTCCGGAATAATATTTTCTTTTAAAAAGAGCCACATGCCGGGATCACGGAAAAATTCGGTTGATTCAACCATGAGATCGGAAAAGAATGTGTCAGCAAAAAGGGGGTCTTCACGGATCCGGGCCATCAGCCTATCGGCAAAGCGAAAATTGTGGAGCTGAATGCATCGGGTAAGCCTGCGGCGCAAGGATGCTGATGCAAATTCAGCCAGATCAACTCCTGTTAGTTCCCTGACCTGCCGAACGATGTTCTGATAATCAACAAGGCTTATTTCGTCAAGTATGTTCATCTTCCGGTTTCTTTCCAGAGCAGGTTTCTCA